>CAYRLV010000011.1:0-18746 GCA_964425155.1 uncultured Ornithinicoccus sp.
TCAGCCCGCGAACGACCGGCCCTGAGGGATCTGCGCATCACTCGGCCCGTGGAGTCGCGGTATGGCGCTCAACAGCGTCCGGGTGTAGTCGCTGCGTGGGTCGGCGAACAGGTCGGCACACGGCCTCTCCTCGACGATCTCACCGCGGTAGATGACGTTCACCCGGTCGCACAGCGTGCGGATGATGGCCAGGTCGTGCGAGATGAACAGGATCGACAGGCCGACGTCCTGCCGGAGGTCCGACAGGAGGTTCACGATGCCGGCCTGCACCGAGACGTCCAGCGCGGCCACTGGCTCGTCGGCCACCAGCAGGGTGGGGTCGATGGACAGCGCCCGGGCGATCGCGACGCGCTGCCGCTGGCCGCCGGACATGCCGGCGGGCCGGGAGTCCAGCAACGACGACGGCAGCCGCACCATGTCCATGAGCTCGCGGCAGCGGCGGTCGATGTCCGTTCCCCGCAGGTCGGTGTGCCGCTTGATCATCTCCGCGAGGGTGCCCCTGATCGTCATCCGCGGGTCCAGGGAGCCGTAGGGGTCCTGGAAGACCATCTGCACGTGCCGACGATCCGCCAGCCGACGCACCCGCCGGAAGGGCCGCCCGTCGAAGGTGATCGTGCCCGAGTCGATGCTCTGCAAGCCGACGATGGCCCGCGCCAGGGTCGACTTTCCGGAGCCGGACTCGCCGACCAGACCGACGATCTCGCCGCGGGCGATGTCCAGCGACGCGTCACGGACGGCCCGGAACGGCGGGGCGCCGCGCTTCTTCTGCCGGAAGGTGACGCACACGTCGCGGCACTCCAGCAGTGTCTCGTCGGTCATCCCGGGATCCCTCATGCTGTGCGCTCCTGGGAGTCCGAGCTGGGTGCCGGCCCCTCGACCGGGTGCAGGCAGTGCGCGACCCGATCCGGCGTGCCGGAGGTGTCCGGGATCGGCCCGTCGGTGCAGTCGTCCTGCCGGTACTCGCAGCGCGGTGCGAAGGGGCATCCCGGTGGCCGGTCCTGCAGGGACGGGGCGCTTCCGGGGATCGAGTAGAGACGTCGGCCGATCCGGTCGATGTCCGGCGTCGAACGCAACAACGCCTGGGTGTAGGGGTGCACCGGCCGGTCGAAGACGCCGCGCAGGTCGCCCCCACTCTCCATGACCCGGCCGGAGTAGAGCACCGTCACCGAGTCGCACAACTGGGCCACGACGGCCAGGTCATGGGTGACGTAGAGCAACCCGGCGCCGAGCTCGTCGCGCAGGTGGGTGAACAGGCCGAGGATCTGCTTCTGCACGGTGACGTCGAGGGCCGTCGTGGGCTCGTCGCAGAGGATGAGCCGCGGCCGGCCGGCCACCGCGGCGGCGATCATCACCCGTTGCTTGAGCCCTCCGGACAGCTCGAACGGGTAGGCGTCGACCTTGGTGGGCGCGTCGTCGATCCCCACCTGGTCCATCAGTTCGATGGCGTAGTCTCGAGCGGCCTTCTTGCGCATGCCGTCTCGTCGCACGACCGCGTCAACGATCTGCTCCCCCACCGGTGCAACCGGGTTGAGGGCGACGGCGGGCTCCTGGAAGATCATCGCGATACCGGACCCGCGCAGTCGCTCGATCCGCCTGCGCTCGGCGCCGCGGTGCGCAGTCAGGGAGAACTCCTCCCCGTCGAACACCATGTGCCCCGACGTGACCCGGGCGTTGGGAGGGAGCAGGCCGAGGAGGGCGCGCAGAGTCAGGCTCTTGCCGGAGCCGGACTCGCCCACGAGTCCGCGGGCCTCGCCGTAGCCCACGGTGAACGACAGGTCGTGCAGCACGTCGAGCTCGACTCCCCCGACGTCCAGGACGACCGACAGGCCCTCGACGCGGAGCAGGTCGCGATCCGGCGTCTCACTCATGCGACCCTCCTCATCGGCCGATCCGCAACACGTGCGCCAGGCCGTCACCGATGAACGACAGCCCGAGGCTGGCCCAGATGACGGCGGCGGCGGGGAACAGGGTGAGCCCGTAGAAGCCACCGGCCAGGAACTGCTGTCCGTCGGCCATCATCGAGCCCCAGTCGGGCGTCGGGGGCACGATGCCGAGCCCGAAGTAGCTCAGCGTGACGATGACGCCGACGTTCATCACGATGTCGCTCATCGAGTAGACGATGGCCTGGGTCGCGACGTTGGGCGCGAAGTGGCGCACCAGGATCCGGGGCGTCGAGATGCCTCCGGCCTGGCACGCGGCCACGAACTCCTTGTTGCGCAGCACCATGGCCTCCGCGCGGACCAGCCGGGCATAGGCCACCCACGAGACGCAGGTGATGGCGACGAAGATGCTCCAGGCCCCGTTGCCCAGGATGAACACCAGCGAGATGACGAGGATGAAGAACGGGAAGGCGGTCACGATGTCGGCCACCCGCATCATGATCGTGTCGAACCACCCGCCGAAGTAGCCGCACAGGATGCCGAAGACCAGCCCGATGAGGAACGGCGCGATGACCGCGACGATCGCGATCGTCAGGTCGCTGCGGGCGCCGAACACGACGCGCGCGAAGACGTCGCGCCCCAGGTTGTCGGTGCCGAAGAAGTGGTCGGACGACGGCGGCAGGAGGGCGTTGGCCGCGTCCGGCTCGGTCGGGTCGTAGCGGGTGATGACCGGCGCGAGGAGGGCGGCGATCGCCATCAGCCCGATCATGGCGGTGCCGGTCCACAGCTGCAGGTTGTGCCGACGCAGCCACGCGGGTGCCCAGGTCCGGCCGCGCGGTGTCGGTTCCAGTCCCGGCGTGACAACGGCTTCCGGTGTGGTCATGACAACCTCGTCCTCGGGTCGAGTCGCGCATACACCAGGTCGGTCGCGAGGTAGACGACGACCACGAGCAGCCCGAAGACCATCGTGCACGCCTGCACCAGCGCGTAGTCGCGGTTGAGGATGCCGGTCATCAGCATCGAACCCATCCCGGGAATCGCGAAGACCTGCTCGATCACCAGCGCGCCGCTGGCCAGCGCCCCGACCTGGATGCCCAGGATGCTCACCCCGGAGATGCCCGCGTTGCGCAGGACGTAGCGGCGGCGCACCGGCGCTTCCGCCAGCCCCTTCGACCGGGCGAACGCGACGTACTCGCTGCCGAAGGACTCGATCATCGCGGCCCGCAGCCCACGGACGAGAAGGGGAACGATGCTCAGGGCGATGGTCAGCGACGGCAGCACGAGCGCCCAGGCCCGGCCGGCCAGGTCGTCCGGGTAGCCGCCTGCGGGGAACAACGCGACCCGGACCCCGAGGAACAGGATCAGCATGCTCCCGATGAAGAACGTGGGCGAACCCTGGATCACCGCGTTGAACAGTCGCACCGCGTGTGACGCCACGCCGCCGGGCCGGCTCGCGCTCCACGACGCCAGCGGCACCGAGATGATCGAGGCGAGGATGGCACTGAGCACGATGAGCGCCAGCGTCACCGGCAGCCGTTCGCCCATCAGCGAGGTGATGGACGTGTGGAAGTAGGAGGACGTGCCGAGGTCGCCGTGGGCGAGTTGCCCGAGGTAGGACAGGTATTGCTCAGGGAGGCTGCGGTCGAGGCCCCACTGGTGGCGCAGCGCGCGAACCGAGGCTTCCGTGGCCTTCTCGCCGAGCGCAGCCCGCGCGGGGTCGCCGGGCGCCAGGTGCATCAGCATGAAGGAGATCGTCACGACGCCCCAGACGACCGGGATCGCCAGCAGCATCCGCCTCGCGAACCAGCGGCGCACCTCGCCTCCTCTCACTCCGGTATGACGTGTCTGCCGCCCGCGGCCCCCTCACCGGGGGCCGCGGTGCCCTCCGTCAGTCCGAGAGCCAGACCTTCTCGAGGAAGTAGTTGCCGGTCGCTCCGGGATGGAACCCGTGGACCTTGGTGGAGTAGGAGTACACGCCCGGCGCGTTGAACAGGGGGATGAAGGGCACGTTGTCCGCGATGATCTGCTGCATCTCGACGTAGGCCTTCTTGCGCGTCTTCCGGTCGGACGCGCTGCTTGCCGTGGCGGCCAGCTTGGGCATCCTCGGGTTCTTGAACCCGGTGTACAGGGTCTCCACGCCACCCGTGAACGTGCCTGCAAAGCGGGCAATCTCGTCGGGGTCCACGATGTCGGTCGTGTAGAGGCCGAAGGCCATGTCGTAGTTGCCGGCATGTTTGGCGGTCACGATCGCCGCGGGGTCCAGTGTCTTGATGCGCACCGTGATGCCGATCTTGGCCAGGTCGCTCTGGATCAGCTGGGCTTCACTGGACGAGTCCTGGTCACCGGACGGGATCGTGATGGTGGTGGTGAACCCGTTCGGCTTGCTCGACTTGGCCAGCATCGCCTTGGCAGCCGCGACGTCGTGCTTCGTGGCCTTGAGCGAGGAGTCGTGGGCCCACAGCGCGGGCGAGATGAACGACGTGGCGATGGTGCCGTGCCCGTAGAGCACCGCCTGCAGGATCGCCTTCTTGTCGATGGCGAGGCTGATCGCCTTGCGGACGCGCAGGTCGTCGAACGGGGCCCGGCGCGTGTTCATCCCGAGGTAGTCGATCTCACTGGACGGGAACTCCTTGACCTCCACGTTGGACTGCTTCTCGAGCGACTTGATGCTCGAGTTCGCGGGGTACTGGTTGATCTGGATCTGACCGCTGGCCAACTGCGTGCTGCGGGTGTTGCTGTCCGGCACCACCGTGAAGGTGACCGAGTCGAGGTAGGGAAGACCGTCGCGCCAGTAGTCGGTGTTCTTCACCAGCTTGAGGCTGCTCCCCTTCGACCAGCTCTTGAACTTGAACGGTCCCGACCCGATCGGGTGCTTGGCGAACTCCTTGGCGGTCTTGCCGGCGTAGTCCTTCGGCACCACCGAGTTCGCATAGAGGGCCATGTCCGCGGGCAACGGGGCCCAGGGCTTCTTGGTGTGGAAGACGATGGTGTGCGGGTCGGGTGTGTCCATCTTGGTGATGATGCTGTCGATGAAGGAGAACGGCGCGTCCTTCTTCTGGTTCTGCTTGATGGAGAACCGCACGTCCGCGGAGGTGACCGGTTTGCCGTTCGTGAACGTGGCGTCCTTGCGCAGTTTGAACGTCCAGCTCAGCTTGTCCTTCGACTGCTTCCACGACGTGGCCAGACCGGGCTCGACGCCCTTGCCGTCTCGTCTCGGCACCGTCAGGGTGTCGTAGATCTCCTCGATGATCCAGATCGCGGCGTTGTCCGTGGGCACCGACGGCAGGAGGCTCGTGGCCTCGTCGGCACGGGCCATGACGAGGTCACCCCCCTGCCTCGGGGTGGAGGAGGTGTCGCTCGTCCCGCCGGACGAGCAAGCCGACACCGTGGCGATGGCCACCACGGTCGCAGCGAGGCGCAGGGTGTGGGTTCGGGTCATGGACTGGGCTCCCTCGGGATCGTGGCGCTGGGGCCGCGCATCGGCGCGTCGGCCAACACGATCGGTGTCAGCAGGTTAGGTCGGGAAACCTTCCGCCATACTGGTCAGCCGAACGAAAATTCGGCACCGACTTGGTGCGAGCGCACGGTCGTCCACCACGGGCGCCGGGCTACCGTTGGCGTTGGCCGCTCGCCCGGGCCCGTCCGGGCGACGGTCGTGCCCGTGCCAGCGCCGACCAGGAGAGACCACGCCTCATGTCCAGCGAGACCATCCAGATCCCGATCGAGGCCGAGCTCGACGCGCTCTTCGGCGGATACCCGTCATCGGGCCAGAGTCTGGGTCTGGTCTACGGCATCACCGACCGGCACGGCCTGCGGCACAGCGCGGGATTCGGCGTCGCGAACGACGAGGGCCTGGTGCCGGACGCCGACACCGTGTTCCCGATCGCGTCGATGTCCAAGAGTTTCGTCGCCTGTGCCGCGCTCGTGGCGAGGGACCGCGGCCTGCTGTCGCTGGACGACCCGATCACGACCCACATCCCCGAGTTCACCGCGGCCGGAACGGCGGAGGACCCGTGCGACCCGCCGACTCTGCGGATGCTGTTCAGCATGTCCGGCGGGTTGACCGAGGACAACTCCTGGGTCGACCCCTTCATCAACGCTCCGGAGGACCAACTCCTCGCCCAGGTGGCCAAGGGGCTGCGCTACAGCCACGTCCCGGGGTCCGTCTACGAGTACTCCAACCTCGGGTACACGCTTGCCGGGCTGGCGGTCGGGCGCGCCGCGGGTTGCCCGGTCGAGGAGTTCGTGCGCGACGAGGTGCTCGTCCCCCTCGGCCTGTCCTCCACGTTCTTCGACCATTCCGCCCCGTCGGACGTCACCCGCGCCACCGGGTACTCCTTGGACACCGACGGCAACTGGGTCCCGTATCCGCACACCTCGTCCGCTGCCTTCGCGGCCGCCGGCGGCATCATGAGCACGATCCGCGATCTGGCGACCTGGGTGACCTGGCTCGGTTCGGCCTTCCGCGAGCCGGGCGACGAGGAGGTCCGGGTGCTCTCGCGTGCCTCCCGCCGCGAGCTCCAGCGGTTGCACATCCTCGACACCCCTTCGCTGGTCATGGCACGGGACGGCGGGCTGCACGCCGGGGTCGGGGGCTACGGCCTGGGACTGCGCATCAGCGTGGACCTCCACCGTGGCACCACCGTGGGTCACGGTGGTGGGCTGCCGGGCTTCATCCTCTACATGTGTTGGCACCCCGACTCCGGGCACGGCGCGGTCGTCCTCACCAACAGCCACCGCGGCAGCCCGTCCGCGCTGTGCGAGGAAGCGCTCGGACGAGTCCTGGCGCGGGAGAAGGCTCCTGCCGAGACGATCACGTTGTGGCCGGAGACGGTGGAGCTGCGATCGGCGGCGGAGCGCCTCATCCGGGACTGGGACGACGACCTGGCCCAGGAGGTGTTCTCCGACAACGTGGACTTCGACCGGCCGCTGGCCGAGCGACGCGCGGAGATCGAGCGCCTGGTGGCGGAGATCGGCCCACTGGACGAGGCTCGGCCCTCGGGCGACATCGTCTCGGCCGCCACGAGTGCAGACGTGACCTGGTCCATCCCGGGGCAGCGCGGTGAACTGCTCTGCATGATCCACCTGACTCCCGTGCAGCCCGCACAGATCCAGGAGTTCGTGGTGCAGGCGATCCCGGCGGGGCGCCCCCGCTCTGCCACCCCCCGAGACATCTCGCCGCGACGGGCCTTCCTGGGCGAGGCGTTCATCAGCCCGCTCACGAACGTCCGGGTCCAGCTCCCCGGCGACTGACCCGGGGCCTCGGTCCGCTCCGTCGGAACGTGTAGCCCCTCGATCGGTCGAAGTCCGCGACGGTCCAACCGTCGGCCAGGAGCCCCTGGAAGGCGAGACGAACGGCGCCGCGCCACCGGTCCACCAGGGCGGGATGGCGAGGCAGGAAGACGGTGACGTCGTCCGGGACCGCCACGCGACACCAGCGGGCTTCTGCAGGCGGCGGTCCCGGACGCAGCGAGGGCTCGCGGGCCTGATCCATCTCCAGCACCACCACATCGGCCCCTCGACCGCCCTGACCGACGTCGCCCGCCGCCGTCGGCTCCCTCAGTGGCCCGTCGATGCGCCAGCAGACGACCAACCGGTCGCCGGCAGCAGGTGACGATGCGCCGGAGGTCCAGGTCTCGTCCGTCAGGTAGTCGACCACCTCGGCGTCCAGCCGATGGAGCGACAGGTAGGCATCCCGCGCCACGAGCGGATCGAAGGTCCAGGAGATCGACCGCAGACCACGGCTCAACGCCCAATGCCGTTGGTGCGCCATCAACGCGGTCCCCACCCCGAGGTCCCCGTGCCCCCGGGCCACCCCGGTCACGAGGGCGCGCATGGTCACTCCGAGCGGGGTGGAGAAGCACGCCACACCGAGGCCGACCAGCTCCTCGTGCGACACGGCCGCGGCCACGTAGTTCCCCGAACGGAGCAACGCCAACGCGACCTCGGGTGACAACGGTCCGTCCCCCAGGTCGGTCGACCGCGACTCGGCCAGCATCGTGCAGGCCTCGATCACCTCCTCCGGTCGCAATCGGCGGATCCGCACACCGGCAAGCTCCGCGAGACGGTCGGCAGCGCGCTCCGCCTCGAGGAGCGTCGCCTCGCCGAGCGGCGCGCTGGTTGCTTCGGCCCGGCTCGGTGGGTCTCGGCGTCTGGACATGGCCGTCTCAGCATCGACTCCCGAACCGGCCGGGGGCATCGGCCGGGCGGACGAAGATCCGGGATCACCTTGTCCAACTGGACGAATCCGCGTAGGCGGCGAGCCGGAACTGCAGCATCAGGTGGAACCGCTCGTCAGCGTCGTCCAGGTCGATGCCGGTCAACTCCACGACACGACCCAGACGGTAACGAAAGGTGTTCTTGTGCACGTGCACCGCGGTAGCCGCCGCCGACACGTCGCCGAAGTGGTCCAGCCACTCCCGCAGGGTCTCCTCGAGCATCGAGCCGTGTTCCTCGTCGTAGCCACGCAGCTGGGCGATCGGGCCACCGACCGCGTCCTCGCCCGCTCCCAGCAGGTCGGAGAGCCGCAACAGCATCGACTCGACACGAACGTCGCTGGCCAGGGCCACGGAGCGTCCGACATCGGCCGTCGGCGAGCGCAGAACCCGTAGCGTGAGATCGGCTTCCCGCCGGGACTGGTCCAGGTCACGGACGTCGGGCACCGATGAACCGATGCCGATGAGGACGCCTTCACCTCGCCGGCCCATCCGGTGCGCGAAGTCGTGCGTCAGCCGCTGGACCCGCTCCGGCGGGAGGGGCGCGGCCTCCGAGGAGGGCAGCACCGCATACACGGTCTCCTCGACGGCCGCTGCGACGGCAGAGGGGAATTCGGAGCGAAGCAGCATCAGCAGAGCCCCCGCGACTCGCTCCATCTCCGCCGAGGTCGAGGCCTCGTCGCCGGGCACACGGGTTCCGCCGCGGGCCGCGGCAAGCACGCAGCCGCCGGTCATCGGCCCGTGGATCGTGCTCGCCGCCTCGCGCGCCGGTGGGCCCCCGCCGATCAACGCGGTGACGGTCGCCAGACGCATCCGCCGGGATGCGTCCGCGGCGACCCGGGTCCGCAACATCGCCAGGGCCGCGACGTTGGCCGCCTCGGCCATCGCGGCGGCGCGAGCGGAGTCCAACGGTTGATCGACCACCGCCCAGATGGATCCGAGCACCTCTTCCCCCGCGCACACTCTGACGGCCGCGCGCGGGCGCATCCCCTCTGCGATCGACGGAACGAAGATGGGCTCGGAAGCCGCATAGAGCCTGCGGAAGACCCCTCCCTTGATCAGCGGGTCGTTGTAGGTCCGGGGCACCTGGTGCCCGAGGACGCTCGCCTTCCTGGCCTCGTCGGACTCGCCCTGATCGGCCGAGAAGGCCAGGATCCGCGAGGTCAGGTCCTCGATGGTGACCGGCGCGTTGAGCACGGCTGACAGCGAGTTGGCCACCTCGAAGAGATCGAGGTCCTGACCCGTGCCGGTGACGGCGCTCCACTCCTCCGCCCGCGGAGCCATCAGCACGTCGGCGATCTGGATCCACGACACGCCCTTGACCAGCGTCAGCAGCGCGAGCTCGTGGCGGTCGGCGGCCGCCCTGATCCGGTCCTGGGACGGGACGGGCTCGCGCAGCACCAGGGCGCACGCACCCTGGCGACCGGCTTCGTCGACCAGCTCGACGACCTGGTCGGCGGTGTGCACGCCGACACCGAGCACGATGGCGTCCTGGGGCACGGGTTGCGGGTCAACCGAGTCGTGGAGCACCACGGCGTTGACCCGCCGACCGCGATCGATCTGGCCCACCTCGCTGCCGAGCAGGGTCAACCCGAACCGGTCGAGGACCTGGCCGAGGGTGCCGCTCGGGGCCATCGCCATCCTTCCGACGCGAACCGAGGAGGAGGCGCCCAGGGATCGCGGCACCGGCCGGCGGCACCTCCGAGGAGTCACCCTAGTTCGTCGGGCGTTGCTGGGGGCGAATGAATTTCGACCGGCGCGGCAACCACAGCGGCGGGGTCACCGTCTCGTCAGAGGTTCCCTCCGCGAGCCGCAGCGTCGACCAGGCCCTTGAACAGGCCCTGGTCGGCCCGGGTCTCCGGGTGCCACTGGACCCCCAGCCAGAAGGCCCGGTCCGACCTCTCGATCGCCTCCAACGTGCCGTCGGAGGCGTAGGCGGTCGGGACGTAGCCGGGGTGGGAGACCACCGACTGGTGGTGATGACAGCCCACCTTCACCCCGGCACCCACCAGTGAGGCCAGCAGGGAGTCGGCCGCGACGTCCACCGCGATCTCGCCGTAGACGTCCCCACCCGGCGAATGTCCCTCGTGGTGCACGACATCGGGCAGGTGCTGCTCGAGAGACCCCCCAGCGCGGACGGCCATGACCTGCATCCCCCGGCAGATGCCGAGGACGGGCAGCTCGGTCTGGTCGGCAGCATCGAGGAGTGCGGTCTCCCAGTCGTCCCGGTCGGTGCGCGGGGCGCCGGTGTGCTCGCCCGCCGACTGGCCGTAGCGAGCCGGGTCGACGTCGGCGCCCCCTGCCACGATCAGGCCGTCGAGGCGGGACACGACGAGGCGAGCCGCCTCTGGGGCATCCGTGGGCGGCAGGAGCACCGGCACGCCACCCACCGCGGTGACCGCACGTGCATACTCGGCGTTGAGCAGGTCCGCCTGAGCGTGCCAGACACCCCACCGGGCCTCCTCCCGGTAGGTCGACACCCCGATGACCGGTCCCATGTCAGAGCGGTGTGACGTAGGCGCCCGAGATCCCGCCGTCCACGAGGAAGGTCGAGGCGGTCATGAAGCTGGATTCGTCGGACGCGAGGAACAGCACGGCGTTGGCCATCTCCTCCGGCTCGCCGAAACGACCCATCGGCACGTGCACCAGACGGCGCTGCGCCTTCTCCGGGTCCTTGGCGAACAGCTCCTGGAGCAACGGCGTGTTCACCGGTCCCGGGCACAGCGCATTGACCCGGACCCCCTGCCGGGCGAACTGCACTCCCAGCTCGCGGGTCATCGACAGCACGCCGCCCTTGGAGGCGGAGTAGGAGATCTGCGAGGTGGCGGCACCGAGGACGGCGACGAACGAGGCGGTGTTGATGATCGACCCCTTGCCCTGTTCCAGCATGTAGGGCAGCGCGGCCTTGCAGCACAGGTAGACGCTGGTGAGGTTCACCTCCTGCACCCGGCGCCACGCCTCGAGGTCCGTGTCGAGGATGGAGTCGTCCTCCGGCGGGGAGATGCCGGCGTTGTTGAACGCGACGTCCACCGACCCGTGGTGCTCCTTCGCGGTGCGGAACAGCGCGTCCACCTGCTCCTTGTCGGTGACATCGGTCTGCACGAAGGTGCCATCCACGCGGGCGGCCACCTCGGCACCGCGCTCCTTGTCCACGTCGCCGATCACGACCGTGGCGCCCTCCTGCGCAAACCGTTCCACCGTAGCCAGCCCGATGCCCGAGCTGCCGCCGGTGACCACGGCAACCTTGCCGTCCAACCGTCCGGTCATGATGTCCCCTCCTCGTCGTCGGCGATGAACACGTTCTTCTCCTCGGTGAACGCGTCGGGCGCGTCCGGTCCGAGCTCCCGGCCGAGGCCGGACTGCTTGTATCCCCCGAACGGGGTCCAATAGCGCACGGCGCTGTGCGAGTTCACGCTCAGGTTGCCCGACTCCACCCGTCGCGCGACGCGGAGCGCCCGCGCCACGTCCCGCGTGAAGATCGACCCGGAGAGGCCGTATTCCGTGTCGTTGGCCATGGCCACCGCCTCACCCTCGTCGGCGAACGGCAGCACCGCCACCACCGGACCGAAGACCTCCTCGCGCCACACCGCGTCCTGCGAGGACGACGGCGCCACGACCGTGGGGGGCATCCAGAACCCGGCTCCGTCCGGCGCCGACCCCGTGCAGACCACCTCGACGTCCTGCAGGTAGCCCCGCACGACGTCTCGCTGCCCGGCCGAGATGAGCGGCCCCATCTCGCTGTCCCGGTCCGATCCGGGATCGGTCACCACCATCCCCTGCACCGCCCGGCCGAGCCGGTCGACGAACTCCTCGTAGACGGACTGCTGCACCAGGATCCGTGACCTCGCGCAGCAGTCCTGACCGGCGTTGTCGAACACCGCATAGGGCGCGGTCGCGGCCGCCTTGGCCAGGTCGGCATCGGCGAACACGATGTTGGCGCTCTTGCCGCCCAGCTCGAGGGTGCACCGCTTCACCTGCTCGGCGCACCCCGCCATGATCCGTTTGCCCACGGCGGTGGAGCCGGTGAAGCACACCTTGCGCACCAGCGGATGGGTCACGAAGCGCTCCCCCACCACCGAACCCTTGCCCGGTATGACGTTCAGCACCCCCTCGGGAAGGCCCGCCTCGAGCGCGAGCTCGCCGATGCGGATCGCCGTCAGGGGGGTGAGCTCGGCGGGCTTGAGCACCACGGTGTTGCCGGCGGCGAGGGCCGGCGCCATCCCCCAGCCCATGATGGGCATCGGGAAGTTCCACGGCACGATGATGCCGACGACGCCGAGCGGTTCGCGGAAGGTGATGTCGGTGCCGCCGGGCACGGGGATCTGCCGGCCGAACAGTCGTTCCGGCGCGGCCGAGTAGTAGTTGAGGACGTCCCGGACGTTGCCGGCCTCCCAGGTCGCGTTGTTCCAGGTGTGGCCCGCGTTGCGCACCTCCAGCTCGGCGAGCTCCTCGATGTGCTGGTCGACCACGACCGCGAATCGCCGTAGCAGCCGGGCACGTTCGCCCGGCGCCATGTCCCGCCAGGCGGGGAAGGCGGCGGCCGCACGCTCGATGGCGGCGTCGGTGGCCGGCAGATCGGCCAGCTCGACCTCGGTGACCGGGGTCGCGGTGGCGGGGTTGACGACGGTGTAGGTGTCGGTCAACGGAGTTCTCACATCCTCTCGAAGCCGCGGCGCAGCTCCCAGTCGGTCACGGCGGCGTCGAACGCAGCAAGCTCGACGTCGGCCATGTTGGTGTAGTGGTCGACCACGGTGTCGCCGAACGCCTTGCGCGCCAGGTCGGAACCGTGGAAGGCGTCACGGGCGTCGCGCAGCGTCTTCGGCACGTGCGGGCGCCCGGAGGTGTAGGCGTTGCCGGTCAGCTCCTCGTCGAGCTCGAGCTCGTGGTCGATGCCGTGGAAGCCACCGGCCAGCATGGCCGCCAGGGCGAGGTAGGGGTTGACGTCACCACCGGGGACGCGGTTCTCCATCCGCGCGCCGGCGCCGTGACCGACGAGCCGCACCGCGCAGGTGCGGTTGTCGGTGCCCCACCCGATGGTCGTGGGTGCGAAGGACCCGTCAGCGAAACGCTTGTAGGAGTTGATGTTCGGCGCATACAGCAGGGTGAAGTCGGCCATCGTCGCGAGCACTCCGGCGACGAACTGGTCGTACAGGTCGCTGCGACCGCCGGAGTCGTCGTCCCAGAACACGAGGGATCCGTCGGCACCTCTCAGCGACAGGTGGATGTGGCACGAGCTGCCCTCACGCTCGTTGTACTTCGCCATGAAGGTGAGGGACTTGCCGTGCTGGGCGGCGATCTCCTTGGCCGCGTTCTTGTAGACCACGTGGTTGTCGGCGGTGCGGAGTGCCTCGTCGTAGAGGAAGCCGATCTCGTGCTGACCCGGGTTGCACTCGCCCTTGGCCGACTCGACGTCCATGCCCGCGGCATACATCTGGTTGCGAATGTCGCGCAGCAACGGCTCGATCCGGCTGGTGCCCAGGATCGAGTAGTCCACGTTGTACTGGTTGGCCGGGGTCAGGTCGCGGTAGGCGCGGTCCCACGCCTGCTCGAAACTGTCCTCGAACACGATGAACTCGAGCTCGGTGCCCGCCACGGCGACGTATCCGTCGGAGGCGGCGCGCTCCAGCTGCGCCTGGAGGATGCGCCGCGGGGACTGCTCCACCCACTGGTGGTCCATCCAGGCGAGGTCGCACTGGATCATCGCGGTGGCCGGCAGGTGCGGCAGCAGGCGAATCGTGTCGTAGTCGAACACGAACTCCATGTCGCCGTATCCCTTTTCCCATGACGTCATCTCGTAGCCGGCGACGGTGTTCATCTCGACGTCGGCGGCGAGGAGGTAGTTGCATCCCTCGGTGCCGTGATCGAGCGCGACGTCCAGGAAGTACTGCGCGTGCAGGCGTTTGCCCTGCAGTCTCCCCTGCATGTCGGTGAAGGCGGCGATGACGGTGTCGATGCTCCCGTCGGCGATACGCGACCGCAGCTGCTCCAGTGACAGCATCCGGCCGCCGTGGCGAATCGAACTCATCGGTGGTTCCTTCCCTCGGGCCTCAGCCCACCAGGCCGCGCAACAGAGCGGCGGTGTCGTCGCAGTGCTGCTCCATGCTCCGCCGGGCCCGGGGAGGGTCACCGGCGATGATGGCGCGCACGATGGCGTTGTGCTGGGCGTCGGAGTGCTCGATGTTGACGCTCAGCACCGGAATCGCGGTCAGCAGGGTGTGCAGGTCGGCCTGCACCCGGGTGACCGCGTCGATGATGTGCGGCGACCCGGTCAGGGTCGCGATGGCCAGGTGCAGGCGGGAGTCACCCTGGCGGTGGGCGCGTCGCCCCTCGGCCCGGGTGACGTCGTCCAGGGCCGCCTCCAGCATGGTGCGCTGCCCGTCGGTCAGCGGCCGGGAGGCGGCCACGTGGCAGGCGCCCGGCTCGACGATGCGCCGGAACACCAACGCGTCGAGCAGTTCCTCTCGCCGCTCACCGAGATCGGGCGGGCCGCTCGGGTCGATCTCCGGGAGCGCCAGCACCCTGGTGCCACCGCCGCGACCCCGGACCGTCTCCAACAGGCCGGAGGTGCGCAACGCGGCGATCGCTTCCCGCAGGGTGGCGCGGGACACCTTCATCCGGACGGCGAGCTCGCGCTCCGGCGGCAGGGTGCTGCCCTTCGGGTAGACCCCGAGCCGGATCGCGGTCGCCAACTGCTCGACGCAGCCCTCGAAGCCGTGGTGGGCGTGCACCGGTCGGAGCACGACCTCCATCAACGGCTCGGAGGCCATCGACGGATGCGGCTGCGCGGGCTCTGGGGTCATGGCTCGATGGCTCCCTCGGGGTCGCCCTCCTCGAGGACCTTCTCGGGGTCCGCCGCGTTGTGGTCCTCGGGCGAGGCACCCTTCATGAAGCGGTTGCGGCCCCCGAGCACCCAGGAGATCGTCGCGAAGAGGAACACGACGATCACCGCGATCGGAGCGTAGTTGAACGTGTCCGCGGTGATCGGGCGGACCGGGGGCAGGACGAACATCACGACGATCACACACACCCAGACCACGGCGATCCAACCGATCAGGGGGCTCCAGCGGCCGAGGTTCCACGGGCCGGGGTCGAAGTTGGTGGACCGGCGACGGAGGAAGACCGGCACGACATACGCGATGTAGAGCCCGATCACGGCGATCGAGGTGACCGCGAGGTAGGCGGTCTGGTTGAACAGCGCCGGCACCGCGAGCAGGATCGACAGCGCGACGCAGAACCAGATCGAGTTGGTGGGCGTCCCCGTGCGCGGGTTGACCTTGGCCCACAGCTTCGAGCCCGGCAGCGCGTTGTCGCGCGAGAACGCAAACGTCATGCGGGAGTTGGCGGTCACTGACGCCATCCCGCAGAAGAACTGCGCCACGCACACGATGAACAGCAGGAACTTCGCGACGGCTGGACTGCCGAGCGCGTCCAGGAACACCTGAGCCGGCGGGAGGCCGGTGTCGGTCGCGGCCAGTTTGCTCAGACCCTCCGGGCTGCCGTCCGGGATGGCGGCAGTGATCGAGTAGAGCAGGATGAAGCCACCGATGATGGAGACCACGACGCTCATGACGATCCCGTTGGGGGCGCTGCGTGCGGCACCCCGGGTCTCCTCGGCGACGTGTGCGGACGCGTCGTAACCGGTGTAGGTGTACTGCGCCATGAGCAGGCCCATGAAGAAGACGTATGGCGTGAAGCCCCAACCGGTTTCGTTGTGCCATCCGGTGAGTGTCCAGCCCACGCTCTGGTGGTGCTCCGGGAGGATCCACAGGAACGCCACGATGACGAGCACGCCGACGACGTGCCACCACGCGGAGACCATGGAGAGCAGGCTGACCAGGTTGACGCCGAAGGTGTTGAGCAGGGCGTGCGCCACGATGATCGCGACGAACAGCAGGAAGACGCGGGTGGGCGTGACCTCGACGCCCCACACGAGGTTCATGAAGGCGCTCCACGTGGTGGCGCAGCCGAAGTCGATCGCGGCGGTCACGCCGATCTCGCCCATGAAGTTGAACCAACCGACGTACCAGGCCCACACCTTCTTGTTCCGCCGGGCGAGTCGTCCGGCCCAGAAGTAGAGGCCGCCGGCCGTCGGGTAGCGGGAACACACCTCCGCCATGGCCAGGGCGACGCAGGCGACGAAGATGCCGACGATCAGCCAGCCGAGGACGATCGTCGACGGACCGCCGGAGGTCAGCGCGATGCCGTAGGAGGTGATGCACCCCGCCAGGATCGAGATGATCGAGAAGGAGACGGCGAAGTTGGAGAAGCCGGACATCCCCCGGTGCAGCTCTTGCTTGTATCCCATCTCCGCCAGCAGTCGGGCGTCGTCGTCGAGGTGGTCGTGCTGGTCACGGGTGGTGTCACTCATCAGGGCTCCCAGGGCAGCAGTGGTGATCCGCGCCGAGTATGGCGCCCTCTCGCCTATCGGTCAATGGTCCAGCCTCATACCTTTTCTGGACCGGGCATGGCGGACGTCACCGGGGTGCGTCGGGGTCGGGGCACGCGCCTCCGGATTCGATGGTGCCCGTCACCGACGGGGATGGCCCGGGCGAAGGCTGTCGATGATGCGATGAGTTGCTCGCTGCCGGCGCTTGGAGTCGGGGCGTAGGCCAAGGGTCGCGTCCACGGGGTCGATGGATGCCAGCATCACCATGAGTTCTTCGGCGGTGACGGTGTCATCAATGGCGTCGCGATCGTGCAGCCGCCCTGTCATGGCGCTGAAGGCTTCTCGAGTTCGAACCATGGCCGCGCCGACCGCGCCGTCAAACTCTTCCTCCAGTGCATGGCTGATCCGGCACGTGATCTGACGAATCTCGAGGTAGTCCAGCGCAAACGCCTTGAACGCGTCCCACGGGTCGGCTGAGTCATCAGCGACGGTCGCGGCCCGAGCGCTGACGTCGTCGAGCAGATCCACCACAACCGCGGCCAAGAGCGTCTCCTTCCGTGGGGCGCGACGGTAGAGCGTTCCGACGCCGACCCCGGCTCGGGCAGCGATCTGCGCGGCGGACGGGTCGAGATCACCGGCGATGACGAACTCCCGCGTCGCCGCCAGCAGCGCGTCGACGTTGCGCTCGGCATCTGCCCGCGGCGGCTGTTCGCCCAGCAGAAGTGCGCGCGCCGCAGAACCTGTGCCCATGCCTCTGAGCATACCCAAGTGGACGAACGTAGTCCGCTTAGGCTACCGTCATAATCGGAATGCCATCGTCCGGTTAGGAAGTGGTGGTGAGTTCGTCATCTCGCGCGTCGGCGCTTGTCCTGGCCGCGTTGGCCTCAGGGTTCGTGATGGCGTCAGTGGACGCGACTGTGGTCAACGTTGCCGCGGTCGACATCGGCCGGAGCCTGCACAGTTCGTTGACCGGCATCACCTGGGTGGTCGACGGGTACGTGCTGACGTTCGCCTCAGTGCTGCTCCTGGGAGGCGCGCTGGCCACGGCGTACGGGAGCAGGCGGCTGTACCTGGCGGGCATGGCTGTCTTTCTCGTGGCGTCCGTCGGGTGCGCCGTGGCACCGGATGAAGCGACGTTGATCGCCGCCCGAGCTGTGGAAGGAGCAGGAGCTGCGCTCTTCATGCCGAGTTCCTTGGCGCTGCTGGTCGGGATGTTCACCGAACCCGCTCAGCGGGCACGCATGCTGGGCCGCTGGTCGGCGATGGTCGCCACGGCTGCTGCTCTCGGTCCCTCGATCGGCGGGATCCTGGTCAGTGCGTTCGGATGGCGCAGTATCTTCCTGGTCAACATGCCCGTGGTGATCGTCGGGATAGTCCTGACGATGCGGGTCATCCCCGGTGCCGCCGGCACCGGTCGCCGGGTCTCACCGGGCGGCAACGCACTGTTCTTCCTCGCCGTTGCCTTGGGTTCGTTCGTCCTGATCCAGGGGCACAGTAGCGGGTTCGGCGCACCCGTGATCTTCATCGCCGTCGTGCTGTTGGTGGTCGCTGTAGCCGTTCTGGTTGCCCACCAGCTGCGGGCGCGTGAACCGGTGATGCCTTGGCGGCTGTTCGCCCGCCGGTCCTTCAGCGGCGTCAACGCGGTCGGGTTCTTGTACAGCGGCGCGCTCTACGGCTGCCTGTACCTGATGGGGCTGTTCTTCCAGAACGCACGCCATGTCAGCGCCCTCGAGGCCGGGCTGCAGCTCCTGCCGATGACCGTGTGCTTCCCGCTGGGGAACCTGGCCTACACCCGGATCCACCATCGGGTCAGCGACTCCACGATCATGGCCGCCTGCCTCGGTCTGGCAGGTGTTGCGACAGTTCTTCTGCTTCCAGTGAACCCAGCTACGCCGTACTGGTACCTCGCGATCATCCTCGGCCTCGCCAACAGCGGTGCCGGACTGGTCACCGCGTCCATGACGGCCGCCACCGTCACGGCCGCAGGAGACGAGAACACCAACCACGCCGGCGCGGTGCTGAACACCAACCGCCAGCTCGGGATCCTTGTCGGTGTCGCGGTCATCGGCCTGATCCTGCAGAGCACCAGCAACTGGTACCGAGGTCTGCACATCGCACTCGGTGTCGTCGCCGCCGCATACCTGCTCGCCGGCCTCACCGCCACTGCGACTCGGGGCAAACGGTCCGCACAGAAGGAAGAAGCCGCCGCACAGGCGCCCGCCGAGTCGGCCTGCTGACCAAGGGGGTTAGGGACCATGGGTCGGC
>CAYRLV010000011.1:18846-23044 GCA_964425155.1 uncultured Ornithinicoccus sp.
CAGGCGCCCGCCGAGTCGGCCTGCTGACCAAGGGGGTTAGGGACCATGGGTCGGCGCACCGGCAGCACGCGATCATCGAGCAAGTCCAGGCCGATGTGAAGGCGTCTGCACTGGCGCACCCGCCGTCGGGGAAACTCACAGCGAACAGTGCCTGGCTGGTGCTGGCTGCGATGGCGTTCCATCGGTGGATCGAGGCTAAGCACGGCCGGGCGGCGGGTCGAGATCGGAGGCGCCGGCACCGGAGGCGCCGGCATCAGAGTTGCCGGTGGCCGGCAGGCCGGCCAGCCGGCACAGGGCGGCAAAGCCGTCGTCGGTGCCCGGCCAGTGCGCCCGCACCGCCGCAGGGCCGGCGCGCCGGACGACCCCGCGCAGCACGACGGTGACGACGATGGCGTCATCGGCGTAACCCAGTACCGGGATGACGTCCGGCACCAGGTCGATCGGCGAGGCGAGGTAGACCAGCAGGAGGGCCAACCTGACCCGCAGCCCGCGAGGGATCGAGTCGTCGCCCGCGAGCCTGCGGATCAACCGCACCACGTCGGGCAGCAACCGCACGGCCTCGGTCAGCGACGCGCCACGGGGGCGCACGACCGCCAGGGCGACGAGCAGCAGCACCCAGACCAGCGCCAGCGCGAGCGCCAGGCTCAGCAGCAGATCACCCCACCACGTCCCGGTCATCACGTCCATCATCGCGCACGCTGGCCGCCCCCTCGGGGCTTCTCCGCGCCACGCAGCGGTCACCGGAGCACGCGCCCGGCGCCGGCGAGAACTCGCCGGAGGGCCCGGTCACCGGGAGAGCATCTGGCCGGCGAGTCCCAGCACGATCGGCAGCACGGTGAGCAGGACGAACGCCGGCAGGAAGGCCAGGCCGAGCGGGAGCACCAGCCGCACCCCGAGGCGGGCCGCGGCCACCTCGAGCCGGGCCTCCTCGGCGCGCCGCAGCTCGGCGGCCGCCGAGGTGAGCAACGGCGTCGGAGGCACCCCGGCGAGTCCGGCCATCGTCATCGCTCGCCCCGCGGGGGCCCACACGTGGGGCAGGGTCGCCCAGGCGGCGGCGTCGTCCAGGCCCCAGCGCAGCGCGGCGCCGACGACGCGGAGCTGGCCGCCGACCGCCGGGTCCAGCTCGGACGCCACCACGTCGATCGTGTCGGGCACACCGGCACCGCTGCGCAGTGCCAACGCCAGCAGGTCCATGGCCGTGGCGACCCGTCCTGAGTCGACCGGGGCGGCGAGGACGTCCGTCGCGGTCGCCCCGGGGCTCACCGGGTGCGAGTCTCTGCCCGCCGTCTCGACGGGCTCCGGCCGCCGGCCCGGCCAGATCAGCACGGCTGCCACCAGCAGGACCACCACCGCAGCCGTCACGACGACACCCCGGTGCCGAGGCTGGCTCGCACCATCCGCCGCACCAGCCAACGGCCGACCATCACGAGAGCCAGACCCGCCACCAGGCACCCGATGGCCAGTGGCGACCCGAGATACAGGGACACCGGGGAGAGCCCGAAGACCGACGCCAGGGCCACCCCGCCGAGCGGCAGGAGTGTCAGGAGGTTCATGGTGGCTCGGGCGCCGGCCGACGCGGCCCGCACCCGGCGCTCGGCGCGGAGCCGTTGGCGCACCAGATCGGCCGCCGTGTCCACCGCGTCGGCGAGGGGTGAGCCGAGCTCTTCGCTGAGGGACCAGGCCTGCGCGAGCAAGGTCAGCTCGCGAGAGCGGTGGTGGCGCGCGAGCGCGTGCCAGGTCGGCGCCAGCGCGTGCCCGTTGCGCGCAGCGGCGGCCAGGTCGGAGATCTGGGCACGCCACGGGTCCTCGGGGCGCGCGCGCTCAGCACCGCGCGAGCCCTCCGCCTTGACCATCAGCGCCAACGCGTCGCCGGGCGAGAGCCCGGCCCCGAGAGCGGGGGCCAGGCCCTCGAGCAGGGCAAGCACCTGCTGCGGACGGAGGCCGGAACGCCGGGCCCTGGAAGGGAACCGACGGAGCCGACGCCGCCACGGACCGATCCGCTGGTGCGCCGGCTCGGTGCGCGCAACGGGAATGGCGCCGTGCCAGGGCCAGACGAGCGGCCACCGGATCGGCCAGACGAACACGGCGAGCACCAGCAGCGCCGCCACGGTCACGCGCACGGGTCCGCCTGATCGAGCCGGACGCCGTCGGCCAGCGATGACGCGCTGCCCGGCCCCAACCCGAGGAGGGCGGACAGTCGCGCCCAACCCGCCTCGCGACGGCTGGAGCCGTCGGCCGTGCGGGTCAGCGCCGGGACGACGGCAGGGCGAGCGCCGACGGCCTCCACCACGGCCAGTTGCTGCACGACCCGCTCGGCGCCGACCCGGGCGAGGTGCACGACGACGTCGATGGCACTGACCAGCTGGGCGTGCACGGCCTCCGGTGGCAGCCCGGCGAGCGCGCCCAGGGCCTCGAACCGCGCGACGACGTCGGCCGGCGCGTTGGCATGCAGGGTGCCGCACCCGCCCTCGTGGCCGGTGTTCAGCGCGGTGAGCAGTTCGCGCACCTCGGCACCGCGCACCTCGCCGACCACGAGCCGGTCCGGGCGCATCCGCAGGGACTGGCGGACGAGCGCGGTCAGGGTGATCTCCCCGCGGCCCTCCACGTTGGGGGGTCGAGCCTGGAGCCGCACGACGTGCGGGTGATCGACGGCCAGCTCGGCCACGTCCTCGACCAGGACCAGCCGTTCGTGCGCCGGCACCAGGCCCAGCAGGGCCCCGAGCACGGTGGTCTTGCCCGAGCCCGTGCCACCGCTGACCACGAAGCCGCGGCGGGTGGCGACGAGGGCGACCAGCGCGTCATACAGCTGCTCGTCGCACGATCCGGTGTCGCGCAGCTCGGCCACGGTGGGAGCGACCCGGCGCGGAATCCGCAGGCTGAGGTGCGTGCCCCCGGTGACGAGTGGCGGAAGGATCGCGTGCAGGCGGACGCCGCCGGGAAGCAGTCCGTCGACGAACGGACTGGTGTCATCGAGGCGGCGACCGGCGAGGCCGGCCAATCGGACGGCGAGGCGCCGGACCGCCTGGTCGTCGCCCACCTCGACCGGCTCGGGCTGCACCCCCTCGCCGCGATCGACCCAGACACCCGTGCTGCCGTTGACCAGCACGTCGGTCACCCCGGGCTCATGGAGCAGCCGCTCGAGCGGGCCGGCCCCCAGCACCTGGGAGCGCAGGTGGGCGCGTGCGGCCCCAGCCCCCTCGGTGCCGAGCAGCACGGCGTCGCGGTCCACCACCGAGGTGACCACGTCGTCGCTCGGTGGCCGCCCGGCGAGGATCTGGTGCCAGACCGGTTCGTCCAGCGCCATCAGGCTGCCTCCCCTGCGTCGTGCCGGGTGAGGCGGGCGAGCAGGGCGTCTGCGGTGGCGGTGAGGGCGCCGCGTCCGGACGACCCGGGCAGCACGCCGTGGACCAGGTCGGCGTCGAGTCGGGAGTCGTCCGGCAGGATCGCGACGAGGGCCAGGCCCATGGCCTCGGCGGCGACCTCCGCCAGGGTGGTGTCCCGGCCGGTCGTCCGGAGGCACAGCCAGGGCTCGACCTGATGTTGCGGCAGCCGAGGCGCCAGGGCGCAGCCGGCCGCCAGCGCACGCGGGCCGGCACCCACGAGCAGCAGGACCTGGTCGCAGCGGTCGAGCAGGCACGACCCGAGGGAGGCCTCCGGCCCGGGCAGATCGAGGACGACCAGGTCACAGGCCTCGCGCAGCCCGGCCACGACGCCCTCCACCGCCGACGGGTCCAGCTCGACGTCACGGCGTCGGTCGAAGGACAGCACGGGAGCGTCCGGCGCTCCCGGCAGGCGGTCGCACAGCCGGCGCCCGTCGACGCGGCCCCGCACCCGGCGCAGGTCCGGCCAGCGCAGCCCGGACTCCTGCTCGTGACCCATCGTGACGTCCAGCCCGCCACCGAGCCGCACGCCGTCGACGGCCACCGCGGTCCGTCCTGCGGCGACGGCACGGACGGTGAGCGCGCTGACCAGGACCGAGGCGCCCAGTCCACCGGAGGCTCCGAGGACCCCGACGACGCACGACGAACGACTCATGGGTCGACCCTGCGATCCGCCGCCGGCCCCCGGCCAGGGCCGTCACCGCTCCTGTGCACGGTGTGGCGTGGCGAGGTCGTGTTGTGGACGGGCGCCGTCCGACGGCCCCAGGGTTCCGAGGCAGAAAAGGGGACGGCCCCCGTCGGGGGGAGATCGGACAGGG
>CAYRLV010000011.1:23144-25664 GCA_964425155.1 uncultured Ornithinicoccus sp.
AAAGGGGACGGCCCCCGTCGGGGGGACAACGGGGGCCGTCGACGCGCCGTGCTCCGGGGGGGAGGAGCCGGTGCGTCGGCACGCTCAACCCCTGAGGGGAGCGTGCACTCCCCATACTGTGCCCTTTCGGGTTGAAAGGCAAACGGAACTCGCAAACTCGGGGGCGAAGTTTTTTTCCCGATTCGGCGGTGCCGTCCCGAGGAACTCACGGTCGGCGCGCGGGCCGAACCCGCGACCACGATCACCGGGCCCGCACAAGGGATGGCACCCCGCGGACGGGGTGCCATCGACCGCGATCCGCGGCGGGTTACCAGTGCGTGCGCTCGTTGCCGTCGCACCGGGACAAGCCCGTCACGATCGGTCCATCAGTGGACTGCCCGCGCGTGGGTGCCCGTGGGGACCGCGGTGGTCGTCGAGCTCTCGCCCGTCGATATGCCTCTTGTGTACCCCACCCCACGGGCAAACGAAAGACTTGACTTTCGGCGATCGAGCGGGTTCGCCGGCGACGCCCCGAGAGCCGACGACACGGCGCTCAGCGAGCGTCGGGCTCCGGACCGAGCCGGCCGGCCAGCACCGCGTCGGCGATCCGGGACCCCTCCCGGGCTCCGAGCAGGATCGCCGCGCCGCAGTGCTCGATCCACAGCCGCACCCCGTCCGGACTGCCCGAGGCGTATGCGGCGAGCGCACCCACGTAGCCGGCGCTCGACTCGCGCCCGTGCCCGAGTTCGGGCACCGCGACCCCGGTGGGGTCCAGCCCGCTGCGCTGGACCAGCGCGCGCTCCATCGCCCGCGCCACCAGCCCGTTGCCGCGCACGAACGGCCGCAGCACGGCGATCTCCGCGTGGACCACCGCGCCGACGACGAGCGCGGGGGCGTCCTGGGCGGCACGGACCACGGCAGACAGGTCGGCGAGACGAGGGCCGAGCTCAGCAGGCGCCGGTGCGGGGCCGAGCTCGGTCAGCTCGGCGCATTCCTCGTCGTCGATGCGCGGTCGGCCGACCTGTGCGGCGGGCAGCAGCGGCGTGGCGGCAGCGACGTGCAGCCTCGCCAGGGCCTGGGCAGGGGCGGTCAGCAGCATCGCGGCGACGTGCTCGGTCTCGGCGGTGGCCTGCACGGCGCCCCGGAGCGTGAGCTCGACCGGATCCGGATCGGTGGGCCAGGCCACCGACCCGCGCATCAGGTCGCGCACGACGGCCACGTCGACCTCGGCTCCCTCGAGCGCGGAGCTCGCCCGGGCGCCGCGCACCCGGGACTCCGCGGCGGCTTCCGGGATCCGGCGGCGCAGCGCCTGGTGCCAGCGCAGCTGGGTGCACACCTCACGGGTCGCCTCGATCGCCTCGGCGACGCCGGGGAGATCGCTGAGGGCGGCGAGCGAGTCGGTCACGGCGGGCACCGGTCCAGCCTAGGGTTCGCCCATGCACCCTCACGCCAACCTCCCGGCGGTGCTGCTCGTGGTGCTCGCCACACTCGTGGCGGTCGTGCTGGTGTGGGCAGCGACCCGGGCCGTGCGCCGCCGGCACCTCGAGTCGCCCGCCGAGCGCGCGAGCTACACCACGATGCACACCGCCTCGCTGGCCGCGACGCACCTGCGCGAGGGGCTCACCCCCTCGGCCGCCTCCCGCGCCGGGCGGCACCTGCGGACGCTGCTCGGCACACCGGCCGTCGCCCTGGTCGACCTGTCCTCGACCCTGACCTGGGAGGGTCAGGGCCGCCACCACGAGGCGGACGTGCCCGGCCACGCGGCCGAGGTGCTGGCCACCGGCCGCACCGTCGCGCTGCGCCGGGGCGACGTCGCCTGCCACGACCCCGAGTGCCCGGTCCGCGACGCGGTGGTGGCCCCGATCATGAGTGACGAGCACGTCGTGGGTGCCCTCGCCGCATACGGGCGGACCGCGTCGACCGCGCTGACCCGCGCCACCGAGGAGGTGGCCGGCTGGGTGTCCAGCCAGGTGGAGCTGGCCGAGCTGGGGCGGCAGCGCACCCGGGCGATGGAGGCCGAGCTGCGGGCGCTGCGGGCCCAGATCAGTCCGCACTTCGTCTACAACTGCCTCGCGGCGATCGCGTCCTTCGTGCGGACCGACCCGGACCGGGCCCGGGAGCTGCTGCTGGAGTTCGCCGACTTCTCCCGCTACGCGTTCCGGCGCGGCGGGGCCTTCACCACGCTGGCCGACGAGCTGCGCAACATCGAGCGCTACCTGCGGCTGGAGCAGGCCCGGTTCGGCGAGCGGCTGCAGGTCTCCCTGCTCGTGGCGCCCGAGGTGCTCCCGGTCTCGTTGCCCTACCTGTCGATCCAACCGTTGGTGGAGAACGCGATCCGGCACGGGCTGGAGGGCAAGGAGGGGCCGGGCACCATCCACCTGATGGCCCGGGACGTGGGCCCGGAGGCGGAGATCGTCATCGAGGACGACGGGCTGGGCACCGACCCCGAGGTGGTGCGGCAGGCCCTGGCCGGGGACGCGGACGGCGACCACGTCGGGCTGGGCAACGTGGACGCGCGGCTGCGCCAGGTCTTCGGCGACG
>CAYRLV010000012.1:0-17134 GCA_964425155.1 uncultured Ornithinicoccus sp.
CACCCCATGTCCCACACACCTCTTGCACTCTCGGTGTAGTTGAATCTGCAATCCATGTCCCCAGGTGGGCACTTGGTGTGCCTACGGAGGGTGTGATGTCCATCCAGAAGCTCACGGCGGGCAGCGGGTATGACTACCTGACCCGTCAGGTAGCGCGCCACGACGCAACCGAGCAGGGGCACACAGGGCTGGCCAGCTACTACACCGAGAGGGGGGAAGTCCCTGGCCAGTGGGTCGGCTCCGGGATGTCCGGGATTGACGGCCTCAACGTCGGTGACGTGGTCACCGAAGAACAGATGCAGTCCCTCTTCGGCAGCGGGCATCATCCGCTCGCGACCGAGCGGCGAGAGGCCCTTGCCGGGCCAGATCTGAAAGCCCGGGACTATGAGCAGATCGGCCGACTCGGGATCCCTTTCAAGGTCCACAACGACGACGTGACCGAGTTCCGTCGTGAGGTCGCGCGGCGTCTCACCGACCACAACGAGAGCCTCGGCCTGCCGGGCGACTGGCCCGTCCCGGTGCAGGAGCGGGCACGCATCCGCACCGAGGTCGGCGTCGCCATGTTCCGCGACCGGTATGGCCGCGACCCACAGGACTCCCGGGAACTGTCGGGGCTCATCGCGAAGGAGTCCCGACCGCGGACCCGAGCGGTGGCCGGATTCGATCTCACCTTCAGCCCCGTGAAGTCAGTCAGCGCCCTGTGGGCCCTCGCCGACCCGTCCCTGGCGGCCCACATCGAACTGGCCCACCAGCGGGCCATTGGTGACGCGCTCGACTTCATCGAAGGCCACGCTCTCTACAGCCGCGCCGGGGCCGGTGGGGTCCAGCAGATCGACGTCCAAGGCCTGGTCGCCACCGCCTTCACCCACCGCGATAGCCGCGCCGGAGACCCCGACCTGCACACACACGTGGCCATCGCGAACAAGGTCCAGGCCCGTGATGGGCGGTGGCTGAGCATCGACGGACGGGTCCTCTACAAGGCCACCGTGGCGGCCTCCGAGACGTACAACACCGCCTTGGAGAAGCACCTGGGCGCGAGCATCGGCGTCCGGTTTGCTGAGAGGTCCAACCCTGACCCGCGCAAGCGTCCCGTCCGCGAGATCGTCGGTGTCGATCCCGCCTTGAACGAGCGGTGGTCAGCCCGGCGCATCGGGATCAAGGCGCGGCAGGGCGAACTTGCCCAAGAGTTCCAACAGCGGCATGGTCGACCCCCTTCGCCGATCGAGGCCATGAAGCTCGCGCAGCAGGCAACCCTCGAGACGCGGGACCCGAAGAAGGACCCCCGCACCCTCGATGAGCAGCGACAGCAGTGGTGGTTCCAGGCGCGCGCCGTCCTCGGCACGGACGACCAGATCCGGGCGATGGTCGCCGGCGTCACGGGCCGAGCGTCAGCGCCGCAGCCGGTGGTCGATCAGGCGTGGCTCAGTGGGGCTGCCCTCCGGGTCCGCGACGCCATGCAGTCGACCCGATCGACCTGGCAGACCTGGCATGTTCGGGCTGAGGCGCAGCGTCAAGTCCGGTCTCTTCAAGGACTTCCCCCTGACCAGGTGGAGGGGCTGGTCGAGCACGTGGTGGCAGATGTCCTTGATGCCCATTCGGTGCAGATCACCCGTGACCACGATCCCGTGACTGACCCGAGCGCGCTGAGGCGGATCAATGGGGAAAGCGTCTATAGCGTGCACGGAGCGGCGCGCTACACCTCGCAGGCTGTGCTCGATGCGGAAGGCCGCTTGGTTGATGCCGGTGGCCGGACGTCGCGGTGGTCCCCTGAGGAGCGGCACGTCGACCTTGCCTTGCTGGAATCGACCGCCAACGGCATCACCCTGAACGCAGGTCAGGCCCACTTGGTTCGCCACATGGCAACGTCGCGCGCGAGCCTGCAGTTGGCGATCGCCCCTGCTGGTGCTGGCAAGACCACCGCCATGCGGGCACTGAGCAGCGCTTGGATCGAGGCGGGCGGCACCGTTCTCGGTCTGGCTCCCTCGGCGTCGGCCGCCGCTGTCCTCGGCGACCAGATCGAGGTCCCCACCGACACTTTGGCCAAGCTCGTCTGGTCC
This sequence comes from uncultured Ornithinicoccus sp., assembly GCA_964425155.1. Lineage (GTDB taxonomy): Bacteria > Actinomycetota > Actinomycetes > Actinomycetales > Dermatophilaceae > Segeticoccus. The sequence goes on from CAYRLV010000012.1 coordinate 2,058, forward strand.
TTGGAGCATGACGCGGCGAACCTGCCGGAGTGGGCCGAGCGCGTTGACGCGCACACGATGATCGTCATTGACGAGGCCGGGATGGCAGACACCCTCTCTCTCGATGCCGTCACCCGGTTCGCTCTCGATCGTGGCGCTTCCGTGCGCATGATCGGAGATGACCAGCAGCTGGCGGCTATCGGCGCGGGTGGCGTCCTGCGCGATATCGAGGCCAGCCATGGCGCCCTTCGGCTCAACGAACTGATGCGGTTCGCCTCCCCCGGGGAAGGCGCTGCCTCTCTTGCTCTACGCGAGGGCGACCCGAACGCGTTGGGTTTCTACCTCGACCAAGGACGGGTCCACGTCGGCGACCTGGCCACCATGACCGAGGAGGTGTTCGACTCCTGGCGCAGCGAACGCGACCTCGGCCGCGACGCCATCATGCTCGCCCCGACACGGGACCTTGTGGCTGCGCTGAACGAACGCGCCCGAGCCCACCGGCTGGACGGAGCCGACGCCGGTCCGAGCGTGCACCTATCGGATGGGCTCGAAGCGTCGGTCGGAGACCAAGTCATCACCCGATCCAACGAGCGTCGACTGGCGATCTCATCCACCGACTGGGTCAAGAACGGTGACCGCTGGACCGTGCTGGACGTCCACCCGTCTGGGGCGCTGACGGTCCAGCATGCCCGACACCAGATGCGCGTGACCCTCCCGGCCACCTACGTCGCCGAGCAGACAGAACTGGGCTACGCCTCCACCGTCCACGGTGCTCAGGGTGTCTCGGTCGACGCCTGCCACTCGCTCGTCACTGACGAGATCTCCCGCCAGTCTCTCTACACCGCTCTGACTCGCGGCTCCGAGGGGAATCACGTCTACCTGGAGGTCGTCGGCGACGGCGACGAGCACAACGCCATCAGCCCGCGCACCATCTTCCCGGAGACAGCAACCGACATCCTCGAAGGTGTCCTTGCCCGGGATGCTTCCCCGGTCTCCGCGAGCACACAGATCCGTATGGACGCGGACCCTCAGATGCTCCTCGGCCAGGCCACGGCCCGCTACACCGACGCGCTCTACTTCGCCGCCGAGGACATCATGGGTCCGGCGGCGGCAACGCTGGAGGCCGCGGCCGACGCGGCGGTGGCCGACCTGACCGACGTCGTCCTCTCTGATGAACCGGCCTGGCCTGCGCTACGGGCCCATCTACTCCTCGTCGCCGCTGGCGGCGACGACCCGATCGAGCAGTTGACCCAGGCGGCACGCTCCCGGGAAATCACCTCGGCGATCGACGTTGCGGCCCTACTCGACTGGCGCTTGGACAGTAGCGGCCTGCGCAACGCCGGGACCGGCCCACTCCCGTGGCTGCCGGCAACCCCACAGAGCCTGACCCAGCACGCGACCTGGGGCCCGTACCTGTCCGCCCGCGCACGCCTCGTCAGCGACCTCGCCGAACGCGTCCACAGTGACCCCCAGCCCTCGCCCAACTGGACCACCGACATCGGACCCACGATCGACCCCGAGGTGCTCGCCGACATCCAGGTCTGGCGAGCTGCCACCCAAGTCGATCCGACCGATCTGCGCCCATCAGGGCCGCCTCAGCTGGGCAAGGCCGCACGCCAGTGGCAACGCAGCCTCGACTCGCGCGTGGCTGGCACCCATCGTGCAGCCCTAGAGCACTGGGGTGACGTGCTAGGCCCCCACGTCGGTGCGGATCGCCGCTTCCTACCCGTTCTGGCGGTCCGCATGGCGGCGATCTCCCGCGCCGGCGTCGACGCTCCCGCCGTGCTGCAGCGTGCCCTCACCGAGGGTCCTCTACCGGATGACCACGCTGCCTCCGCTCTGTGGTGGCGCATCGCCGGACACCTCTCCCCCGCCGTGGCCGCCGCCGTCGAGACCGATGACGCGCTGGAGTCCTCCTGGCAACAGCGTCTTTCGGACCTACTCCCCGAGAGCACCGCTGCCGAGGTGCAGGCCAGTCCCGCATGGCCACATCTGGTCACATCCGTCGAGCGAGGTCTGCAGATGGGCTGGACTCTCGAGACGCTCCTGGACACCACGCACCTGGAGACTGCCGACGTTGATGTCGCTTCCGCCCTCACGTGGCGCATCGCCGTCCTGACTGACCCGCCCGCGGGGACCGAGGACCCTGGCCCCCACCCCAACGATGAGCCGCCCGAGGACCTATGGCATGACCAGCCCATTCCCGAGGACCACCCCGGTCGCGTCGCGGACCCGGGCATGGTCCCTGCCGAGGACGAGACCAGCACGGACGAGCCCACCATCGACCCGGACGACACCGAGGAGGCGGTCGAGGCTGGGCTGGCGATGGCCGCGCTCACCCGGCCCCTCCAAGGTCCGCTCGATCCCAGCGACTCCGATGTTGACCAGATGCTCCGCTGGGCCGTCGAGGCCGACCAGAGCCCGGTCTCTCCCGAGCGGATCGCACAGGTCAACGACCTCGCCTGGGCCTTCTTCCAAGACCATCTCCCCGACAGCTGGGTCCCTGAGCACCTGGCCGAGCGGTTCGCCGAGCACGCGCGAGACATCGAGGCAGGCCACGCACCCAATGGCTGGACGACGCTGGTGGACCACCTTGGCGGCCGAGGCGTCACCGCCGAGGAAATGCAGGCTGCGGGTGTGGCCACCCGCAGCCGCACCGGCAATCTGATCGACCGCTTCCGCGATCGCGCGATCTTCCCCATCGTCCACGACGGCCAGACCCTCGGTTTCGTCGGCCGCCGTCACCCGGACGCAGCCGAGGAGGACCGCAAGGGCCCGAAGTACCTGAACACCGCCGACACCCCGCTGTTCCACAAGGGCGCGCAGCTCTATACCCCCAGCCCCCACCTCCTCAACAGTGGCGCTCGTCCCGTCCTGACCGAAGGACCCATGGATGCCATCGCCGTCACCATCGCCGGTCAGGGCACATACGTCGGCGTCGCACCGTTGGGCACATCGCTGACTCAGGCCCAGGCGAGCCAGTTGGCTCACTTGGACCATGCCCCGATCGTGGCAACGGACGCGGACCTCGCCGGCCGAGTCGCAGCAGAACGCGCCTACTGGATGCTGACCCCGCACAACCTCGACCCGGACCACCTCGCCCTGCGCGACGGCTCTGATCCGGCCGACCTGTTCCGCCAGGCAGGCCCGAACGCGGTGCGTGAAGCCCTCGACGCGGCGGAGCCGCTGGGACCGTCCCTCGTCGAGGAGCGACTGGACCACCTCTCTGCCCCTGCCGCGCTCACCGCGGCCGCGCAGGTCCTGGCGGCGCGGCCACCCGAGGCCTGGGACTCCGGCGCCGCGGCTCTGGCCGACCGACTCCAGGTCTCCACGGTCGCGGCGCGCAAGGAGCTGCATCACCATGTCGTGGACTGGGACCGTGACCCCGCGGTTCGAGCCCAAGAACGACTCAACGAGTCCGCGCAGGTCCGTCAGCGGCTGCAGGCCGACCACGACAAACCAGCCAGCGAGAAGTGGGCTTCCCTCGCGGCCGAGACCGACCCGCGACTCCCCCATGAGCCTGATTGGCCAGCGCTGGCCAATATGCTCGAGCACGCCCATCAGGAAGGCCATGACGTCGCCGCAGCAACCAATGCCCTCGTCACGGCAGATGAGCCCTTGGGGATTCAGCCAGCCCAGGACCTTCGCTACCGTCTCGCAGCGCATCTCCCAGAGGCACCAACGTCCCCCGAGCCCACAGCGCCCGCACTCACGGGGGCACGCGAAGAACGGCGACACCCCCTCTCTGTTGAGCGGGATCGGCCTACTCCTAAGCGCTGACCATGGCCGCCGTGCGAGCGACTACCTGCACTCCGCCCACAGGCCACGATCACCCTTCTGCGCCTCTCGCTGTGACGCCGCATAGGTCTGGTGTCGATCGTGAGAGCCAGCGCGACTGGTGTTAGGCGCGGCTCCCCGCAGGATCATCTCCTCGGTCACGTCCTGCTCGTCGTCGGAACCCTCGGGGTCCACGTCGACATAGCGCAGGAGGCGTCCGTAGGTGTCACGGTTGGGCTGCTGACTATCGGTCACGAGGGTGACCTTGCCGGTTCCCAGAATCGTCTTCAGGGCCTCGGTCGCCTCGTCCGCCCCACACTCAGCCAGCTCTCCATCGTGTGCGACCTCTGGCGCGTCCATCCCGAGAATCCGCACACGCTCCTGTCCCCCGTCATCGACCGCGACGAAGGTGTCCCCGTCGATCACCCGCGCGACCGTCACGGACGTCGTGCGCGGCTTCTGGTGACTGATGACGTCTCTGACCACGCTCACCGGATTAACGCCGGCAGCGACCGCGCCGACGGCGATCACCACCGCCCCCGCGGTCGCTGCGGCGCCACCACCGCCCCGTCGCTCGTGTGCGCGGACCCATCGTCCCCCGCGCATGTGCCCTCTGACGTGTCCCATGACCGACTCCTACCCGTCACCCCCGACAGCGGATCAGGTGATGACCTCGCCCGTATCTGGGTCGACCCACTCCCCGTCACCGGAGTCCACCAGACGCAGCGGCGGCGTCTGCTGCGCGGCGGAACGTTCGCGCTCTTGCCGGTCCTGAGCGCGCTGGTGCCGCTTGTCGATCTCGGCCAGGTCAGCGGCAAAGTCCTCACCTCGCCGCTGCCGGGCCTGGTCACTCACGTGCCGGGTGTAGGGGCCGCGGGCCGGCCAGTCCTGATGCCTTTCGGCGCAGTCGCATCCTCGTGCGCGCCGAGACATCCGGTCGGTAAAGGCCGGCAGTGCGTATCGGTGCCACTCCTCCATCCCGTCGCTGGTCACGGCCGCGCCTGCCCGTCGACGCTGATCGGCCAGCACCGCAATCTCCCGGACCAGGTAAGGATGCCTGGGCCAGCAGGCGGGCACGAGGTCCTCAGCTCGCCACCCGTACTCGTGGTTCAACCAGACCGTCACATGGTCCAACCACAGCCACAGCTGCTCGCGCAGTTTCGGGTTGGTCACGCTGCCGGGGTCCCAGGGACGGGGCAGGGACGTCGGGTCACCCAGGGCCTTCTTCTGCTCGTCAGTCCCGTAGGCGGCGATCTCGAGTTCCTTGAACGCCTGACGCAGCATGGCGCCCGGCTTGGGGAAGGGGATGGTCATCGCTCCTGACATCACTGAGTCACCTCACTGCTCATAGGGGTCGAAGTCGTAGGCGTTCCCCGGGGAACCCGCCGTCTGCGGGTCCTGCTCTCGGACACCGGTCAGTCCTCCTCGACGTGCCGCAGCCAAGGCTGCGATGGCTCGCGCCTCCGGGGTGATCTCCGCGGCTCGATGCTGGACCAGCGCGGCGCGCATGTCCCGTTGATCCGCCAAGAGTTGGGCTCCCGCGCGGCCGGCGATGCTGCGATGGACGTTGGCGACGATTGGGCTGGCGTTCTCCGCAATGATCAGGACCTGCCCCTCGGGGAGCTGGCGAATCTCTGCCCCGGTGAGGATGGCGATGTCATCCCCTTGTGCGCTGCCGCCGGCCATCGCGCCGGTCTGCCACGTCCTTCGCCCGATCCGCACGTCACCGAGCAAGTCCGAGAGTTCCTGGTTGAACTTCACGTCCTTGGATCCCCCGAAGACGACCAAGTTGTTGGTCAGGCCGATCATCGCGCGAGCCTGGTCCTCACCGAAACACTGCGTCAGCTGAGCACGAGTCTGTGCCGCCCACTGGATCGAGATACCCATGGCGCGCTCGTTGGCCATGCGCGTGGGCAACGTCGGCAGCGGAGCGGTCGAGGGCAACTCGTCCAGGCTGGCCAGGATCGGCGGGCAGAGCCGACCCCACGGCGATGCGGTCGCTAGCGTCAGCGCCGTGTCCAGCACGTGCTCCGCCACCGCGGTCATCAATGGTGACGCCGACGCGTAGGGGTCCTCCCGCCCCAACAGGTAGATCGTTCCACCTTGCTCGATGATCGAGGCGACGTCGGTGCCTCGTTCACCTGCTGCGGGCACGCACCGGCGGCGGATGTCCTCTTGAAAGAACAGGGCCATCGACTGTTGCAGCGTCGTGATCGTGTTGCCTGCGGTGCGAGGGTCGCCCCGCAGGGCGCCTTCCAGCAGCCCAGACCAGTGGGGTGCAGCGTGCGGGTGCTGCCGCAGGATCTCGGTGGGTCGGCTGGTCGAGAGCGGTTGGGCCACCCATTCCAAGACCTCCTCCAGGTCGGTCCCGGTCAGCGCCGCCGCGTGGAAGTAGCACTGCAGCACCTTGGCGGCCTCGTTGGCGTAGAACCGCGCGGCGTCGTCATTCTGCCCGCTCGCCGCTCCGCCCTTGATGGTGCCGGCGGTCCACGCCTTCGCGCGACGCTCGGCCAGCATGGAGTCCACGCAGCCGTCAATCGGGTCGAACACGAGCTCGGGGAGACCGCGAGTCAGCCCGAACGGGTCGAGGACGACACACGGCCCTCGCTGGGCCCGCTCAGTCCAACTCAGCAGCATGTCCTGGACCTTTGTCAGCGTCACCAGCGCCGCGCCCGGTGCCTGCAGGAGCGATGGAATCAGCGCGTCCAGCGTTTTGCCGCTGCCCTGAGGTCCGATAACCCCAGTCGTACGCTCCCACCGGACCCACAGATCACCAGCCCCTCGGGGATGTCTCGCGTCTCCTATCCGCCACCCGACCTCGCACGGATCGATCCGCTGGAACAGCCTCATCGGAATCCCTCCTTGCGCCGCCGGCCATACAGATCCGGTCGGATCGTGGCCGCATCAGCCCGCAAACGTCGGATGCCCAGCACGTCCTGCGTCTCTTCGACCGTGGCCGTCCCGGCGATCCGTCCGGGGCCAGCGCGGAACCACCAGATAGTGGTCGCGCATATCGCCGCCGCGATCCATGCCACCTGTCCGAGGATGACCAGGGCCATCAGGAGGCCCTCCCCCGCGACCTCCCCGGGGGCGGTCGGCAGGCCGGCCGTCGCGTCGCCGCCCAGGACACCAAAGGCACTGAGGAACAGCTCGCTGGCGGGGGGCCAGGACCAACCAGCCCCCGCGATCATGTTCGCCACTCCCCTGGACACGTGAATCATCGCGAGCCCCACCAGGAAGGCCACACCGCCCCCCAGGGCGAACGGCTCCCACGTCCACGGGTACGGGTTTCGACGTCGTTCTCTCTGCATGACAAGTGCCCCTTTCCGGTTCGGTTCACGCCTTTTCCGGCTTGACGTTGCCCACACGCCAGATTTCGAAGATGTGTCGCTCCTGCTGCGCATCCCCATAGGAGAAGTGCCCCACTCCCTGCTCGGAGCCGCGGGCATCGATCGTGGTCTTCGTGCTGGGGTCCCACACCATGACCACGTGCCCGATTCGGTCCGGCCCGAGGTAGGAGTCCCAGAAGATCAGGTCGCCCGGTTTCTCGTGTCCGGGTTGGATCCGTCGCCCGTTGCCTTGGGCCAGCCAGTCACGCTGGGCCTGCGCGGTGCGGGGCATGGTCACCCCGATCTGGCTGAAGGACTGCTGGGTCAGTGACGAGCAGTCCCACGCGTCAGGGCCCTCGGCGCCCATCACGTAGGGCTTTCCGTCTTGCTTCGCGGCGAACGTCAGCACCTTCTTCACCCGGTCGCTGGCCAGCGGCGGAACGTTGCGGCTTCCCTGCCCGCTGCCGGGGTCACAATCGGCGGGAGACCCCAAGACCGTGCCGCCCCCGTACTCGGCGGCGTAGGCCAGGACGCTGTTTCCATAGCTCTCGCTGTGGTTGTACGCGTACAGCGCCTCCTTCACTCCCCCTGGGCCTCGGGTGGCGCCTTCGTGGACGAGATAGCGGGCAGCGGTGTAGACGATGTCTGCATCGCTGCTCATCTGCTTCTTGCCGTCACCATCCCCATCGACCGCCATCGCCTGGAATGTCGAAGGAAGGAACTGCATGAGCCCGCGCGCCCCCATGCTGGAGACGCCCCCGTTGCGGCCGTGGTTGGTCTCGGCCATCCCAACCCCCGCGAGCAGCGTCCATGGCAGCCCGTACTTCTTGCCCGCCGCCACGTAGAGCTTCTTTATCTCTGGTGGGATCGGCTGGACCGGGTTCCTCTCCGCCTCGTACCGCGGCTTGCCTGCTGCGGGCAGGTCGAATCCGAGACCTCCCTCGCCGTCATCGAAGGAGCCCGCGGCAACCGCCTTGGCCCCGTTCTGGGGGTCTGACCTATGAGTGGCCTTACCGTTCAGAGGCGCTCCGTGCTTCTTCATCCACGGCACCGGGTCGATCGCGGTCCCGTCCTTGCGGATCTCGAAGTGCAGGTGGATACCGGTCGAGCCGCCGGTCGTCCCCTCGGTCCCGATGTGTGTGCCCGCAGTGACCTTCTGCCCCTTCTTGACCGTCATGCTCGCCAAGTGCCCGTACCGGCTCGAGATCCCGTCAGCGTGCTTGATCTCCACCAGGTTGCCGTACCCGCCCTGGGTGCCAGCGAAAGTGACCGTGCCATCGGCAGCAGCGACGATCTTGCCCGGCCCTGGCTGTCCAGACATGTCCTGCCCCTCGTGCGGGGTCCACTTCTTCTTGATCGGGTGGAACTCACGCCCGAACCCACGCTCGTTGACCACGTACTTGCCAGCGATCGGGGCTTGCCACTTCCCCGTGGTCGCGATCGGTCCCGTGCACTGCTGTGCCTCGATCTCAGACTGTGCCGCTGGCGCGAAGACGACCGCCGCCAGCATCGCGGTCCCCAGCAGCGAGCCGAACCCGACCAGCAGGAAGACGACGACTGCCCAAGCCACCGCCTTCACTCCTCGGCCCTCCCCCCGGCCTCGTCCGCGACCGGCTGGGTCCAAGTCAGCTGCTTCTCGACCGGGTGCAGCAGCGTCGACACCTGGTGGATCCGGTCCCCGATCGACCAGATCGCCCGTCCCTTGTCCTGCATGGCCCACCCGGTGATCCGGTCCCGGACCAGCTCCCCCAGCCCCAGCATTTCGTCCAGTTCTCGCGCCACCGAAGGCTTCTGGCCGTGCAGGATCTTCACGTCCGCCAGTTCCAGCATGTCCTTGGCGATCATGGCTGCCTGTGACCCTTGGTCCCCGACCGAGAGCAGGTCTGATGGCTTGTGCATGACCGCAAACTGGATGTCTCCGCCTTCCTCGCCCTTCCCGCGGGACAGGCGCAGGTCAGCATCGAAGGACTTCACCGCCTCGACACCCAGGCGAAACTGGCGCCACGCCTCGTCGCGCACGATGATCCGCACATCCTCGCGGGCGGCCATCTCCCGCATCCCGCGCCCCCAGGAGTTCACGCACGTCAGAGCAATCCCCACGGCCTCGTCTCCAAGACCGTCAAGACGGGAGAGACTCATCGACTGGATCGGCGCGGTCCAGTCGATGTCCACCGTGGTCTCGCTGTCGAAGAGGCCCGCGAGCCGGCCTTTGACCAGCTGGCGCAGGGCATTGCGCAGCAGCCTGGTGCCGTCGATGAAATCTTGGCGACTGGCGTACCGGCACGCAGCAACCAGATCGTCGCTCGGCTCATCCAGCGCAGCCCACAGCTGCGGGATCGTGCTCGACCGCAGCCGCGTCGCGCCACTGCTCCATCCGGTCAGAGACTCCAGCGCGATCTGGCAGGCAGCCTGCTCGTTCGGCCCGAAGGGGACTGGCTCGCCGCCTACCCGCTGGCTCCCGACGAGGCCGGCCAGCAACGTCAGCCACCGGCCGAAGATGATCTGCGCCCGCTCGTGTGCTTCTTCCCGACCGAGCCGATCCCACCCGTGGATCAGTGGACCGAAATCCAGGGGGTTGATCCGTGCAGGCAAGCCCGGTCCGATGGCAATCGGCTCCGTGCCCAGGAACCGGCACAGACGCTCGTACTCGTCCTTGGGGTCGCCGGGGATGAAGGCCCGGTATCCCTGGTAGCACAGCATCCGCAGGATGAAGGCCTTCGTGGTCCCGGACTTGCCGACCCCCGGCTTGCCCATGCTCATGATGTTGTGGTTCGTCACCGGAATCGACTCATCCCGGACCCACCCGACCGGGTCGCAGTAGAACGTCCCCTCCGATGCGTTGTCGATCCCCATCGGAGCGCCCCACGGAGGCATCCCTGACCCGGCCACCCACGGCCACAGCACCGGCGCCTGATCCGATGTCATCCGGTACCGCGCCACCGGGGGTTTCATCGTCGCGGCCCAGCCGGCCCCTCGACGGGGAACGCCCTGCCCCAGGTGTGACCGGAACAGGCGCTCCTCCTTCGCCGCCGGCTCGCTGACTGGCTTCACCGGCAGCTCGTGCCCGAAGTCACGCAGCAGCCCGGCCACGTCTCGTCCTCCCCGTATCCGCGGCATCACACAGCCCCCTTCCGGGCGAGGTTGATCCCCAGCGGGACCACCGAGGCGCAAAACCCGATGTCCTGCGCCACGTCCAACCGCAGAGGGGCGAAACCTGCTCGGCGCACCGCGCTCTCCAACCGGCGTCCTGCGTCCGCGATCGACGCCTCCTTCGGGACCGTGATCGTCACGATCGCGTGGGGGACGGTCAACGAGTTCCCCTGCGCCTGCTTCGAGTCCAAGTCCCTCGTGGTCCGGGCCGCCTTCTTGTCCCGTGCACGTGGCTGCCGCCCCAACTTCTCGTTCACCGCGTCGCTGACATCGGCCACGCTCTCGTTCAGCCGCGTCTCCCGATCCGCCTGCTGGAGCGTCTTCACCGGCCACACCACGGCCAAACTCCGACGCTCCCCCGGGGCACCGGGGACAAGAACGGGGCGCAGCGCGCCCATTGCCGCCCCCCGCTCCGGGAGCTTCAAGGTGCAACTGACTGAGCGCCACCCGTCGTGCTCGAAATACGTCACCGCCGGGACAGCCCCACCGGGCCCGGCTTGCGACCACGGCACGTCCGCATTGACGTTGCTGTTCCTGGCCCGCTCCCCCAGCGCCTTCACGATCCCGGCACGATCACCCGGAGCGAACCCCGTGCGGGTGGCTGCTGCCAGTTGAGGGCTGGTCAGCCACTGGACGCGCTCCATGCCGACGCCTCCGGCAAGCGAGGACCCCAGCTCGGCCATCACATCGCCGAGCACGCGACCACGTCCGGCGACTCCACCACCGGCTTCCTTGGCGGCTCGCGCGATCGTGGACTCCTCGACCACCGCCGTCACGTACGACTCCTGGCGCACCGATACCCCCGTCAGCGCGGCCTCGAGTTCGTCCACCACCCTGACCGCGCCAGCCGGCGCGTCCGGGGACCGGTGATCGGCGACCCACTGCTCCCGCTCGGCGCCGTCATCGGGGATGGTCCGCACGATCGCGATAACCTCCGAGACCATCTCTCCCACGGCCATCTGGTCGATCAGTCCGGTCAGGCCACGTCCCTGGGCCATCCGCTCATCTCCCTCGCGCAGGACGATGCCTGGGTGGGTGACCTCAGCGGTTACCGCCCACGTGTTCGTCGCGTGGTCTTGGATCAGCGCGGTCCGCCGCATGGCGGTCCCGACCGGCGGACCATCATGAATCTGGACCGAGGACAAGATCCCGGGCAGATCTGCCACTTCATCCGGCCCGCCCCGGCCTAGCGCCGCCTGTGACCTCCACGTCGACAGTCCGGTGACCCGCGCGAAGCCGTGCAGCGCCCAGGCCCCGACCCAACTCAGGGCCGGACGGCCGCGCACGGGCAACAGCAGCAGCGATCCCGTCACCGCCCACGCCACCGCCACAAGCAGCGTCATCCCCCAGGCGTTCCGCGACACTGTCCCCGCGAAAGCCAGAGCGAAGCCGGCCATGACCGCGAACTGCGGGATGGTCATCCCCAGTAGCCAACCTCGTCGAGCTGGCACGTACTCACTGAACACACTCATCGCTGTCTCCTCGTCCTTCTCGTACTCGCGTCACACCACGGGCGGCACCGTGGCCGCCGCTCCGGCGGCCTCTCCGGAGCCCCCTGCTCCGGCGGCGCCTGCTCCCTCTCCAGCGCCAGTGCCGCCTCCCGTCGAAGTCGACGGGATCGGGCTCGTTTCGCCTTGACCATCCGCGGGACTGGGTGGTGTCGGCACCCCGCCGTCGGCGCCAGGAACGGGTGGTGTCGGCACCCCGCCGTCGGCGCCAGGAACGGGTGCTCCCACGTCCGGGGAGTCCGGGGCAGGGCTGCCCTCGACACCGGTGGGCGCTGTCTCCTCAGTCCCGGATTCCGGGGAGGGGGAGTTCTCACCGTCGTCGCCATCGCCATCGCCGCCGCCACCCCGGCGAGCGGGGTTCCCGGAGCCGCTGCCACCGCCACCACCGAAGTCAGGCACGTACTGCCCGTGACCGACCCCCATCTGGTTGGTCAGGTCGGCCCCCAGCGAGGCGCTCTTGGTCGCCACGCCGCTGGCGAATCCGATCCCCGTGCCCACGGCCTGACCGATGGGACCGAGTGCCTTCATCGCGTTTGCCACACGACCGGTGGACTCGGCCTCGCTACTGCTCTCGGCCTGCGACTTGCCCTGGCTGTCGACCGACGACGCGGACCCGCTGGTCTCCGAGCTCTTCCCGCCACCGAACAGTCCCTGCATGCCGCCCGATGCGTTCAGACCGGCCCGCATGGCTGCTCCGGAGTTGGTGTTCGGGTCGGTGAAGGCCAGCAGTTTGAACAGCGCGAGCGGCACGAAGGCCGCCACCAAGGTCAGGATCGTCCCTGGCACTGCCGTTCCGACAGCCTTCTGGATCCCGTCGTTGAGTCCAGTGGCCACCCCGGCGGTGAAGCTTGCCCCCAGCCCCAGAACGAGGGCCATGAGGGGCGGCGAGAGTGCCGCGGCGTGGAACCACCGGAAGGTCTTCCAAAACCACTGCTTGCCCGCGTCGCTGCCCAAGCCACCAGCACTGATCGACGCCGTCGAGACGATCACCATCAGGGCCGCAGCACGGGCGATCATGACCAGGATGTGCGCGATGGCCGCGAAGATCAGCACAATCCCCATGACACCGAGGACGGTCGCGACCGAGCCCTCGGTCACGTCCTTAGCCTCAATCCGGGCCCCCAACGGCTCGAACTTCGCCCAATTCGGGATGTGTAGGAGTTGGCTCAGAATCGCGTCAGTCAGCCCGGCGGCCGCCGCGATCACGGCGACTGCGTAGGTGATGAAGGCAGCCCAGACGACCACGAACTGCGCGTAGCCGATCAGGACCCGCGCCAGCCCACGGCCGCTGCGCTGCACGGCAGAGACAGCCAGTTGGACCGATGACATGATCGTGAACAGGCACATCCCGATCCACAGGGACATCTGGTACACGGGCTTGCCGGGCCCGTTCTCCCGCAAATCCGGCGTCATGAACGCATCGATGTACTTCAGCGCAAGCCGCAGCAGCCACATGCCGGCGTTCCAGATCGCGAGCATGATCGCCGTCCACCCGTCGGCGACGACCTTGCCCGCAGCCGACCCCAGCGGCGCGAAGGGGTTGAATCCACCGAAAGGGTTGGGAATCGCTGGTGCCGCTTGGATCATGGCGAGGGTTTGAGACATCGTCGGTCAGCTCCTGCCGTCCTTGAACACCCATGGGCGCCATCCCGCCTGGGCTGCCTTCTCGCTGCCGGGCCATGTCGATGGCGCCTGAGCCGGCGCTTGCCCCGGTGCGATCTGCCACGCCTTCTCGCTGGGGTTCCACTGCATGCGTTCGCAGTGGCCCCACCCCGTTTTGGCCTCCTGTTCGACCGTCGCGGTCACGTCGAAGAGCACACAGGCCAGGACCCAATCCGTCCCGTCGCGGCCCTTGATCTGCGCGCCGGCCGGCCGAACGGTCATCGTCACGCCCACGTTCTGGGCCTGGCTCGTCAGCCCGGCCGACTCGAGGAAGACGCTCACGTTCTGCGTCATCGCCCACGTCTGCGCGCTCGGAGCCCCCGGCATCGCCCACTTTCGGTGCACTTCCTTGGCGTGCGGGATGGACATCTGCTCCATCACGCTGGTCCCGATCGCTCCGAGCTGCCCGACAGCCCCCTGCGGGGTCTTCGGGAACCCGGTGGCCACCCCGGCTGGCCCGGTTCGGGTACTGGCGGGGATGGGCATCGGCCTGTTGCCCGAGACGGCGGGCCGCCCCTCGCGGGCATCGACAGGGTCAACTGTCAACATCGGCGCAGCCGCGATCCGATCCCGGTCTGCCGATCCGTGCGCCCTGGTCGGCGCCGCAGTCGCCCCCTTCCTCTCGGGTGCGTCGTGCGACGCTCCGTATCCGCCAGAGAAGGCGCCGTACACCCACAGCCCCAGCCCGGCGATGAGCATCACGGCGACCACCGCCACGACACCGGCAGTGACCTGCAGGCGGCGCCGGCTCCACGGCTGGATCGCTGGGGTGCTCACACGCACCCCTTGCCCAAGATGCCGTCGAGGATTCCCGGCCCGATGAGGTAGCCGATGGCCGCAACAAGGATTCCGGCCAGTCCGGCCACGGCTCCCTTCGCCGCGTGTGGCATCCGGAAGAAGATGCCTCCGACGATGCAGCCGATGAGCACGACCACGCTGATCCCAAAGAGGGCGAGCACGCCCCACAGCACGTACCCGGTGATGTCGTCCACCGGCTTCTGCGCTCCGGGCGGAGTCTTGGGACAAACGGAGAGGTACGTCGGGGACGTGGTCACTCGGGCGGCGGTGTAGGTAAACATCAGTCGTGCTCCTTCATGGTTGTGGTTCTCGTTGCGCCGACTCCTGCGAGCCGGACGATTTGTTTTGCTGCCTCCAGCAGTGGTCGCGGCAGGGGGGCCTCCCCGGTCAAACCCCGGGCTGCGAACCCCTGCTCGCACGGCACGTCGATCCACGCCCCGTCTTCGATCACGCCCCGGGTCATGGGCCCGATGGCCGACTTGACCTCGTTCGACAGCCGCTTCCGTCGGCCCTGCACGGCGGCAACGACCCGCGCGTCGGGCAGGCCAGCCAGGGTCAGCTCCAGTCGCCGCAGGCTCGGGACCGTGGCGATCGCGGTGACCACGACCACCGGAGCGCGACGCACCCGCTCCGCGATCCAAGACTCGTCGGCCAGGACCCGCGAGAGTGGCCACCCCACGTCGAGGACATCCACTCCCAGGTCGGTCGTGGGTCCGGGTACCGGAACGTCCGCAGGCCTGACCACCAGCGACCCGACCCGGTTCAGCTGGACGGTGGCTCGTGCGCCGATCTCCCATCCGTCTTCGGACCCCAGCTCGGTGCTCGACGCCTCGGCCAGGCCGGTCTCGCTCGATGAGCAACACTCGAGGACCCG
>CAYRLV010000012.1:17234-25567 GCA_964425155.1 uncultured Ornithinicoccus sp.
GCTGCCAGCGCGCGGGCCGCAGCCTGCAACTCATCCACCCGCAGGGTCTGCATCGCTGTCACTCCTCCTCCTCGTCACTCGCTAGGACCCGCCGCAACTCGGTGGGATCTTTCAGTCCGGCCAGCGCTGCCTTGGCTCGCTGCACCTCCTGCAGCTGCTGGACGTGACCGACCAGCCCTTTGACCACGTCCGGCTCACTCATCGCCAGGCGCACCAACGCGTTGACATCTGCGGCCGTCATCGGCGATCCGGCTTCGGGAATCCGCTTCATCACGCGCTCCTGCCCAGCCGGGTCAAGTGCGCCTCGCGGATCGTGAAGATCGTGGCTCGAGTTCGGCGGCGCACCGTTCGCGAGGTGATCCCCCGCCGTGTGGCTACTGCTTCGCTCACCGGGCCGGAGCACAGACCTGCCATCCCCGTCATCTCGCGCTGGATGCGCTGAGGCATTCGTCCTGCCGTCCTCGCCACGTCCAAAAGCAGGTCCACATCAGCGCGGGAGACCACTCCCGCGGCCAGTGCACCGGCCAGCACGGACTGCACTTCGTCTCCAGGCGCGGTCGGCGCAGTCTCGTTGCTCGCCGGACAGAAGAGCGCAAGGTCTAGTGGATCCATCGAACGGGATTCACGCCACATCCTGTCGCTGCGTTCATGAATGCCCAGCTCACACAGAATGGCCCTCTCGGCATTCCGCAGAATCGTTCCACCGTGATTCGTGCGGGCCGTGTCAACATCGCAGAATGAACGCGCTTCAATCCACATCTGGCCGGCCACGAGTTGATCGGCCTGGCGTCCCCCGATCCCCGGCACCGCTCTCTCCAGTCGCCGTGAGATCGACACGGCGCCCGGCAGGAGGAGCCAGATCAGCACCGCCGTCGCAGCCGCCTCGTTGCCCCCGTCTCTCGAGCCCAGCCTGCCCAGCGCCTGCTGCACCCTGTTGACCGTCGCCCGATCACTCGCGCGGGTGACGGACGGGAGGTCATCGACCGTTTCTGCGAGCCGGAGGACCGGGTGCCGCTCCTGCCACACCGGCCACCGACTCCGCGCGAGCTGGAGCAGCCCGCTGCCCGGGTCATCTAGCCCGAGTTGCCGTGCGACGCTCATTGCCGATTCCTTTCCGTCTGGACGGAAGGAAATCTCGCAATCAGACGTCACCGGCTCCGTACCCACCAGCCGCCTACACCGGCATGTACCCCCCTACCGCGCCACAGGTACACCCCTTGTGACCTGCGCAAACGCGACGTACCTGAAGTTTTTTCGATTTCTTGGGCCCGAACCCTTGCGACCCGCTCCGGAGCCCCTGCGGAGGGTGTCTCGTCGGACACGTGCGCGACGATGCGGGCGGGGCAGAACTGCTGCACAACCCCCATCCCCCGTGGTGCCGTGGTGGCTGTCTGGATCGGCGACGAGGCACGACCGGCGCAACCGCCGGAGGGGCGTAACGCACCTCCGGCGAGTCACCCCGGCGGCGGCCGCGCGGCAGCCCCCTCGCACCGACGAGGTGTGCGTCCCGCACTATGCAGTCATCTGGGGCCACTCGGGACGCGGCAGCGCACTCCTCGATGCCGCTCACTCAGGAACGTGGCGAGCCGGCCCATGGATTCGATAGAGAAACGGACTATGAAGACTTCATCCGTCAGATTTCAGTATCGCGCCGAGGATAGGGAAAGTGCCGTGGATATACCGTTTAGCGCCTTCTTGTGGCCCATTCTCTCCGCTCCCCTTGGCTACGCTTGCCGGCTGCCGATCACCGATTCTTCGTCGGTGTTTGTTGGTGAGCAGATTGAGGATGTAGGGGTGTATCCGAAGGCTTGCCCGCCGGCGCTCCGGGGGCACTGAACTTCATCGTGAGGGTCCCTCGAATGTGGGCCCACCACGGTGGACATCGTGGCGCGGATCGGAGGCGGCGTGCAGCTTCGCGCCTGCCTCTCGTGCACGCTGCAGGGCGGCATCCGGCAGGAAGATTTCTTCCTCGCCCGCGTCTTGGGCGACCTCGCCCATTCGCTGCGCGTCGGCCGCGGTCTCCGCCTCTGTGGTTGGGGGGGTCTCCCCCTTGCGGGTCATCTCCTCATCGATGGTCTCCAGGCGGCCCCGAGCGGCCGTGAGGTCGTCGGCGCGGGCGAAGGGGGTACCGAGGTCCCGTCGGGCTGACTCGATGTCCTGGGTCGCCGTCTCCACGCGCTGGTGGGTCTTCTCCAGCAGGTGGGGCAGTCCGGTGATCGCGTTCTCGGTGCGGGTGATGACTCCGTGGCCGGTGTCGGTGAGGTCGACGTCGACAGAGACCTCGGGGAGGGTTGGTAACTCCAGTCGTGCTTGGCGGCCCAGGCCGGTCACGCGCAGTTGCGCGTCGAAGGAGTGGCCACCGACTGTGATGGCCTGGCGGACGGTGGTCTCACGGCGGAGGTCCTTGTCGAGGGTGCCCATGGCGGTCCGGAGCGTGGAGCGAAGCGCGTCGGCAGCCTCGGGCCGGTCGCGGTGGGGAGTGCCGTTGATGGTGGCGACGAAGGCCTCCCCCTTCGTCTCGGTGGTGTGGGCGATGGCGGACTCGATCCGGGGGGCCTTCTCGCGTGCGGTCTCGATCTCGCGCTCGGCCATGGTGATCCGGCCGCGCAGTCCGGTCTGTGCCCGCTCGTGGGAGCGTTCCAGGCGGGTGAGGGTCGCGATCTCCTGCTCGACCTCGGCCCGTTCGAGGATCAGTGGGTCGCCGGAGGCGATCGCCTTGACCTCGTTGAAGGAGAGGGTGGAGTCGCCGATGTCCTCGATCTCGCGCTGGTCCAGGCTGCCCCTCATGATCTGGTCGATGAACTTGGCCTTCCGCTCGACGGTCTGCCAGGAGTAGGCGTCGAAGCTGCCCTCTACGACGTACCGGTAGATGCCGACCTCGGGGTTGAGGTTGCCTTGGCGCAGGATGCGGCCCTCGCGCTGTTCGATGTCGGCGGGACGCCACGGGCAGTCCAGGTGGTGCAGCGCGACGGCGCGAGTCTGGATATTGGTCCCGACGCCCATCTTGGAGGTCGACCCGATGAGCACGTCGACCTGCCCGGTGCGGCACTGCTCGAACAGCAAGGCCTTCTTCCGGTCGTTGGTGGCCTCGTGGATGAACCGGACGCGGGAGGGGTCCATGCCGCGGTCGGTCAGCTGCTCACGGAGGTGTTCGTAGGCGTTCCAGCTCTTCCCGGTGGGGGTGCCGAGGTCGCAGAACACGATCTGCAGCGACCCGGGCTGGGGGTGCTCGCCGTCCGCGGGGTCGCCCGTGAGGGGGTAGGTGTCCGCGCGGTGGGTCTGCCAGACCGAGTGGATGCGGTCGGCGGCGGTCTCGATCTTCGTCGGGGTGGGCATGGCGCCCCGCTCGGGCTCGATGCCGACGAGGCGCAGGTCGAGGGCGGCCGCGCGTCCGTCGCCGGACACCTTCAGCATGTTGTCTTCGGTCGGGTCGACGCTGCGGGCGCGTACCTTCTCGGCGCGTTCGCCGAGGTCGGCGACGTACTCGCTCAGCTGGTCGGTGGGCTGGATGAGGACATGCTCGGGGGCACGCTGTCCGTCGGCACGCTGGCGCAGGTCGGGGCGAGAGAGGTAGGTCAGATCCTCCGCGGTCTTCACGTCGGCCGCGACGTGCCACATGCGCAGCATCTCCGGGACGTTCTTGAACTTCGCGAACCGGGTGCTGACCCGGTAGTTCCCTCCTCCCTCGGGCGCCAGTTCGACCTGGGTGTCGGTCTCCCCGAAGGTCGCGGCCCAGGAGTCGAAGTCGGTCATCTCCGCCTGCTCGAGCAGGTCGGGACGGATGTACCGCTGCATGACGTAGGCCTCGGCGACGCTGTTGGCGATGGGGGTGGCGGTCGCGCCGGTGAACACGCGCCCGTTCCGGCTGGATTGCCGCAGGTAGTCGATCTTCATGTCCAGGTCGGTGGCCCGCTGGCTGCCGGGGTGTGCCGCGTCCCGGATGGAGGAGACGATGCGCAGGTTCTTGTAGTCGTGCAGTTCGTCGACCATGAGGTAGTCGATACCCATCTGCTCGAAGGTCAGGCCCGCGTCACGGCGCTGGTCCATCTTCTCCCGGAGCCGTTCCTCGTTATTGGCCAGTTGGGTTTCGATCCGCTTGATCATCCGGGTGCTGCCCTCGTCCGATTCCATCGAGGACAGTGCCCGCTGCAGGCTGTCCTGCTCGGCCGACAGGTACCGCTCCTCGGTCTCGACGGAGACCGGCAGGGAGTGGAACGCGCCGCGGGTCATGATGATCGCGTCCCAGTCGCCGGTGGCCGCCTGGGCGACGAACAGGCGGCGCCGGTCCGCGCGCAGGTCCTCACTTCCGGCGGCGAGCACGTTCGCGCGGGGGTAGAGCGCGAGGTACTCGCGAGTGAACTGCTCCAGCATGTGGTTCGGGACCACGATGGCCGGCTTGTTCACCATCCCGAGGCGGCGCAACTCCTGGGCGCCGATGACCATCTCGGCGGTCTTCCCGGCACCGACCTGATGGAACAGGCCGACAGACGGCTCGGCGATCATGCGGTGCACGGCGGCACGCTGGTGCGCGTGCGGGGTGAACCACGTCGCCAGCCCGGGGAAGGTCAGGTGCTCGCCGTCGTAGCGACGCAGCACCGTGGAGTTGAACATGACGTTGTAGGAGTGGACCAGGCGGGTCGAGCGTTCGGGGTCCTCCCACACCCACTCGGCGAACCGCTCGCGCATCGCTGCGGCCTTCTCCCCGGCCGCGTCGGTCTCCTCGGGGTTCACCACGCGGGTGGTGCCCCCATCGTCGCGGTCGATCTCGTCCCGGACGACGGTCTCCTGCTGCTGCAGCAGACGGGAGGCGATGTCGAAGGCGTTCATGCGACCGGTGCCCCACGTGCTCGTCGCCTCCACGGAGTGGCGCCGGTCGCTCGTGACCGACCACATCGCTCCGGTGCCGTGCCGCACCTGCACCGTGGAGTCGTTGAGCGTCTCCCGGAGGAAGGCCTCCACGTCGCTGGCCGGGATCCACACCGCCCCCAAGCTCGCCTGGATCTCATCCGGGCCGATGTCCTCGGGCACGACCTCGGCCAGGTGCTCGACGTTGACCTGCATCGTCGGGTCGGTCTCGGCGGCGTCCTCGGCCGCGGCGAGCTTCGCCCGCACGTCGCCGGACAGGTACTCCTCGCGGGGCACGAGCTGCCCGCCCTCGTCCGGGTCGCTGAACACGAGCGTGCCGAGGCGGGCACGGGCCTCGTCCTCGGTGATGTCGAGAAGGTCGGCGATTCTGGCCAGGTCGACGCTGCCGCGCTGGTCGAGGGAGACGGCGAGGGCATCGGCCGGGGTCTCGGCACGGGTGACGGTCTCGCGGCGTTCGAGGACACGGCGGGTGAAGATCGTGGCCTTGCTCGCCTCGCCGGAGGCCTCGTCGTAGATCTCCAGTGCGCGGACCGGGGCGGAGAAGGGATCGCTGGCGAACTGGCGGATCGTGGGAGGTAGGACCCGGGCGTGGATGTCGTTGCCGTCCGCGTCCTGGCGGCCGGTGCGCCGGGCCGTGACGCGGTTGATCGGACCGAACCTGTCGGTGTAGCGGTCGTACTGGCGGTTCAGCTGCTCGCGCAGGGCCTGGATGTTGATCGTGTCCGCGGTCGTGGCAGCCTCGGCGTCGAGGAGCTCGAGGACGGTGTCGCGCAGGTCCAACAGCGCGCCCATCTCCGTCCGGCGTGACTTGGGCACGGAGAACGGCTGGGGGCGCCCGTCGACAATCTGGGTGAACTCGTCTCCATCGCGGGAAATGAACCCGGTGAAACGGCGCGGGTCGCCGGCCTGAGCGACCGGTTCCGGCGGCTCGTTACCGAGGGTGATCCGCGACGAATCGTCCTCCAGCACCGGCCGCGTGTGCCGCACTCCGTCGCGGGCGGCGTCCTCGGCGACCTGTCCCAGCCGCTCCCGCAGGAGATCCGGGACCGCAGTGAGGTCCTCGGCCACGACCTGCAGGTCCGGGCCGTACGGGCCATGGCCGGCCCGCAGGTGCCCGAGGACACGCTCGGTGTGCCGATGGAAGTAGTCGTTGATTTGGAACTCGTCCGTGGTCCATTCCGACCCGGATGTCGTGGTGTACCGCCAGGGACTGCTGGTCAGCCATTCGCTGGAACCGGGCGCGGATTCTGGCTCGCGGCGATGGAAGACGAGGAGGTCGGTGACGACCTCGGTTCCGGCTGCTCGGCGGTGGGCGCCCACGGGCAGGCGGATCGCGCCGACGAGGTCGGCCTGCTCGTACATCGCCCTGCGGGCGGTCTCGTCCTGCTTGTCGAGGGTGTGCCGTGAGGTCAGGACGGCGACGGTCCCGCCGGGACGGGTCAGGTCGATGCTCTTGAGGATGAAGTGGTCGTGGATCGGGTGGTGGCCGGTGTTGTGGCGCGGGTCGTAGAGCTTGACCTGCCCGAAGGGCACGTTGCCGATGATCGCGTCCACTCCCCCACTCGGGTAGGGCGAGTCCGCGAAAGACTCGGTGCGCACGCGGGCGTCCGGGTACAGGGCCCGGGCGACGTTGGCGCTGATCGGGTCGAGTTCAATGCCCGTCATGGTGGTGATCTTGCGCAGGTCCTCGGGCATGAGGCCGATGAAGTTGCCCGACCCGCACCCGGGCTCGAGGACGAGGCCGCCGTCGAAGCCGAGGTCACGCAGGTGGTCCCACATCGCGGTGACGATCTCGGCATCGGTGTAGTGCGCATTCAGGGTCGTCTTCCGCGCGGCTGCATACAGCTCGGGGGTGAGTAATTCGTGCTTGAGCCGGTCGCGGGCGGGCCGGTGTTCCTCGCTGTGCTCATTGAAGATGTGCGGGATCGCTCCCCACCCGGACCAGTGGGCGATCGCGTGCTGCTGCACCGACGTGATGCGGCCGTCGCGCTGCACGTCACGCAGCGCCTCCAGCGCGATCAGGTTGTCCGATATCCGCCCCCCGGGAGGGGTCGCCCCGCCGAACTCCCCGATCCTGCCGGTGGGCCGACCCCCACCCAGCATCCCCTGGCTGGTGGGGACGAATCGAGGTGTCTCGGGTGGGAGGGTCAGCGGGTCGGCAGAGAGTCGATCCACGCCTTCCGGCGCGTCTGGAACTGCTGCGGGCTGATCTGGTCGTTGTCCAGGTCCGCCCACAGGGGGTGGCTCGGGTCGGTCGGCATCCCGGTCGGGTCGACCATGGTCTCCCTCGGGTCCGGGGTCTCCGTCGGGTCGGTGTCGCTCTCCGGGGGCAGGAGGAGGTCCGCCAGCACGATCTCCCTGGCCGCCGACCGGGCTCGGTTCCGGTTGGCGATCGTCTCGAGGTAGTCCTGAGTCGTCGGGAGCGACCGGAACACGTCCTCCTCGATTCGGGTCGCTCTCTCCTGCGCTTCCTGTCCCAGGGCCGCGAAGTGGGTCTCCGGGTCCTCGATCTGTCGGTACTGGCTCGGCCGGTGCCGCTGCCAGTGGTGCATCGCCAGCTGGCCGTACTCGTTCATCTCGCTCGGGCTCTCCATCTCCCCACAGGTCGAACGCCAGCTGGTTCTCGTCGGCGCCACGGCGACGTCGAGGGGCCATCGGTCATCTCCTGTGCGGCTCGCGGACGGAAGGTGCGGCCATTGTGCAGCAGCCCACCGACAGCCGCGCGGGGGAATTGGCTGGGTGCCTCTCATCGGGGTGCCTACCGGTCGTGTCCCTCATCGGGCGCGCTTCGTGGCGAATCGCTCCCCGTGGAGGCCGCTGAGAGGAATCGGCCCAGGTCGGTCAAGCTCCCAAGCCCCTCTGACGCGGCCCCGTCGTGGCCCCTGATCTGAACCCCCGAGACCGCTCCGCCTGGCTTCATCAACGTCGCCCGGATGCAGCGCCCCTCGATCCTCGTCTCGAAGGTTTCCTCCAGCCGGCCAGCATCCGGCCCTGCCCCGGCGTCGACCCGGATCGCCCCGTCGGGCCCTTCGCTGAACTTGGCCCCGGCGAAGGGCGCGGTCACCAGGCTCCACTGCAGGTCCGTCACGAACGGGTGCCCTTCGGGCAGGTCCCACTTGTCCGCCACCAGGTGCGGCAGCTGCTCCAACCCGCGTTCTGCGACTCCTCGCAGGTACTCCTCGCGCAGCTCCTCGTGCGCCTGTTGCCGCGCGGCCGCTTCGGCGCGCTTGGCCTCCTCGTCCTCTTGGAATCGTTGTCGGGCCAACTCACCGAGCGTCGACGCCTGCGCGCTGGCGTTGGCCTCGACACGAGACGCCTTGGCGGCAGCCTCTCGTGTCCTCAACTGCGCGAAAGTCCCTCGAAGATCGCTCATGTCGTCCTTGATATCCCACACCTCCGACAGTGACTAGCTCTAGCTGTATGAGGGCCAGACGTTGGTGACGCGAGCACGGAGCCGAGATGCTGGG
>CAYRLV010000013.1:0-24983 GCA_964425155.1 uncultured Ornithinicoccus sp.
CCATCGTCCGGGAGCTGGTGGAGCGGATGGGCGGCACGGTGCGACTCGACGACGCGGCGCCGCCTTCGTCCAGCACGGGATCCGGAGAGCCATCGGACGATTCCGACCCGCCGTCGCGAGGCCTGCGCGTCGAGGTGCGCCTGCCCCGGTCCACCACCTGACCGGACCGGGTCACAGAGAGTGAAGGCGACGGGCGGCCCAG
Source organism: uncultured Ornithinicoccus sp. (assembly GCA_964425155.1). GTDB lineage: Bacteria > Actinomycetota > Actinomycetes > Actinomycetales > Dermatophilaceae > Segeticoccus. The sequence goes on from CAYRLV010000013.1 coordinate 203, forward strand.
GGTGCCTGCCCCGCATACGTGCCGCACAGATCCGGCCGCTCGTCACCCCACGAAGCCGGCGCGGAGCGCGAGCACCAGCACCGTGAGGAGGGCGACGACCACGCTGCCGGCCAGGTGCGCGGCGAACCCGAACCGCGCGGAGGGGCCGGCCACCCGCACCCCCGTCCTCGCAACCAGCGCACAGACCCCGAGGGGCACCAGCAGGCAGAGTCCGAACAGCCACAGCACCGGCCCGTCGCACGAGACCGAGTCAGCGGTGCACGCCCGGAACGGTCCGCCCTGTCCGGAGGAGTCGTAGCGCCCCAGCGACATCGCCGCCACGACCCAGAGGGGGACGAGCAACACCTGGGCGCCGACCGTCAGCAGCACCGTCGTCACCGGCCCGGCGACGGTCCGCCACGGGGGATCCGAGACTCGGGGCCCAGAGGCAGGTTCGAGATCGGCGCGGGTCACCCCCGCAGCCTAAGTCAGCTGGCGACCACCCCCACGATGGCGGCGTTGGTGAGGTTGGCGAGCGCACCGGCGAGCAGGGCCAGCAGCCCGAGCCGGGCCACCTCGTGCCGGCGCTCCGGGGCGAGCGAGCCGAAGGTGCCGATCTGGATGGCGATCAAGCCGAAGTTGGCGAAGCCGGCGAGCGCGAAGGTCACGATCAGCTGGGTCTTCTGGGACAGCTGGTGCATCTGCTCGCCGAACGACGAGAACGCCACGAACTCGTTGAGGATGGTCTTCTCGCCGAGGAAGGTGCCGGCGGCCGCTGCGTCGCGCCAGGGCACCCGATCAGCCACGCGACCGGGGCACCGACCCAACCGAGTACCTTCTGGAAGGTGAGGTCGGGCGCGCCGAACCAGCCGCCGATGCCACCGAGGATCCCGTTGGCGAGCGCGATGGTGGCGATGAAGGCCAGCAACAGGCAGCCGATGATCACCGTGGCCGCGAGCAGGTAGTTGAGCGGCGCGCCGAGCAGGGCGTAGCCCACCAGGGTCGAACCGGCCACCGAGGCGAAGCCCCCGGACATCAGGGTGGACAGCTCCGACCGCGTCAGCCGCTTGAGGTAGGGCGCGACCAGCAGCGGCGCCTCGCTCTGCCCCAGGAAGATGACCGTTGCGGCCCAGACCGATTCGATCTTGGTCGTCTTGAGCGCCCACGAGATCGCGCTGCCCACGATGTCGACGAACCACTGGATGACCCGCAGATGGTAGAGGACGCCGATCAGCGCGCCGAGGAAGATGATGACCGGGAGCACGTTGAGCGCGAAGATGGTCCCTTCCTTCGGCATCAGGTCGCCGAAGACGAAGCGGGTCCCCTCCTCGGTGTAGCCGATGAGCGTGGCGACCCGGTCGGCCAGCCACTTCAGCGCGGTGCGGCCCGGCGGTCACTTCAGCACGGCGACGGCGAGGACCACCTGCTGCGCCGGCCTCGGTTGGTGGAGCCCGCCTTGGTGTCACAGCGCGCCGCCCGGCTCCGGTACGCGGACCTTCTGGTCGGGGCGGCAGGGACCCCATGGCGCGCTCGCACCTCGCGCGGGCCGGCGGCTGGCGAACCCGAGCCGACTCGTGGCCAAGCTGGCCTTGGTCGTCGTCGCCTCGGCACTGCTCGCCGCGTCGGACGCGGTGGCGTGGGCCGTGGCGTTCCTGGTCGTCGTGGGAGCCGTCTTCGTGGCCGGGGAACGGGGCACGGCTGCGGTGGAGCCACCGCAGCCGTGACGCTCACGGATCTCGCCCACCCGGCGGCGGTCGGGTGACGGCACCGAGTCGTGCGCTTCGGCCCCGGTGTGATTGCCGGTGGCAACCAAGGCGGCTCAGTCGCCTGCTCCCACCAGGCCGGTGAGGACACGCCGCAGGATCCGGTCGAACTGATCCTCGATGGGCCGGTCCTCGCCGAGCGCGTCCGCGAGGTGGGGGTAGGAGCCGCTGCCGGCTGCCCGCGCCAGCTGAAGGGCCAGGACGTTCCCCTCCCCGGACGGCGGCGGGCCGGGCGAGCGCTCGATCTCCTGCTTGCTGAGCAGTCGCACCAGGGCGCCGAAGACACCGACCGCCTCCAGCCTGGTGCGCCCGTCGGCTCCGGTGGGCCCGAGGACGGCCAGCGCGTGGTCGAGGTAGGCCAGCCCGTGCGGGCCCAGGCCAGGCGTGCTGTCCAGGGCCGTGACCATCCACGGGTGCCGGTGATAGATCGCGCGGGCCTGACGCGCGAGGCGGATCATCCGGTCGGTCCACGGCTGCTGATCGGATCCGTCCAGGTCGAATTCGGCACTGACCCGGTCCACCATCAACTCGATCAGTTCGTCGCGGGTGTCGATGTAGCGGTAGAGCGAGGCCGCGCCGGTGCCGAGGCCGCGGCCGACCGCCCGCATCGTGACGGCGTCGAGGCCGTCGCGGTCGGCCAGCTCGACCGCCGCGGAGACGATCTCGGCGCGGCTGCGCGAGGGTGTCCGTCCTTTGGCGGGACGCTTCCGGTCCACGGCGGGGCCGGACGCCCGGCGGACCTGCCCGCTTCCTGCCGGCATGACCAGGATCTCCTTTCGCACAGCCACATCCCCATTTTGCGAACAGCGTACGCGAACCCTATGCTGTCTCTACGCGAACGACGTTCGCGTAGAGAGGGGAGCGGCCATGGCCGACCGGGTGCGGTGGAGCGAGACGCGGTACGCCCGCAACGAGGACGTGGAGATCGCCTGGGACGAACTGCTCGGTTCCGAGGGTGACCCCCTGCTGCTGGTGATGGGTCTCGGCACCTCCAGGTTCTGGTGGCCGGCGGGCCTGTGCCAGGCCTTGGCCGACGAGGGGTTCCGGGTGGTGCGCTACGACCAGCGCGATGCCGGCCAGTCGACCCGGATGCCGGACACCAGTGTCCGCAACCCGTTCTCGGCGCTGTTCGGCAAGCGGGGTGACGCCTACACCGCCGCGGACATGGCCGACGACGCGGTGGCCGTGCTCGACGCCGCCAGGATCCCGGCGGCTCACGTCTTCGGCCACTCGCTCGGCGGCGCCGTCGCCCAGCGCATCGCGCTGCGCCACCCCGACCGGGTCCTCAGTGTGGTGTCCTCGGCCGCACTGCCGAGCGACGTCTCCGGTCTGCGGGTCGCGCGCTATCTGCGCTACGGCCTGCTCGCCCGGCTGGCCCGGACGAAGTTCCCCGACGGTCGCGAGGGTGACATCGCGGCCAGCCTGGCCGTCGCCCGCGGCGTGGCCTCACCCGCCTACCCGTTCGACGAGGACGCGGCGAGGGAATGGATCGAGCGAGAGGTGGACAGCGGACCACGGGACGCCAAGGCGCAGAGCCGGCAGATCGGCGCCCAGTGGCACGGCCCGCGGCTGGCCCAGTTGCGCAAGCCCACGCTGGTCATGCATGGCGACGCGGACCCCATCCTGCGGCTGTCTGCCGGACGCGCCACCGCAGCGCGAATCGAGGGGGCGCGGATGATCACCTGGCCCGGCGTGGGCCACGACCTCCCCGAGCCGCTCTGGCCGGAGGTCGCCCGGGCCACCCGAGAGCTCGCCAACTCCGCCTGAACGCGGTCGCACCGCTTGGCAAACCTGCACAGAAGACGACGGGGAATCTGGACCATCGGTCCATGTCGCGAGCCGGCACCCGTCGCTAGCGTCCAACTACCTGGACGCACCTGGGAAGGGAGTCACCATGCCGGACCGATCCGCGCAGCACTACACCGTGGCTGCGACCGAACTGGAACGAGCCGTCGCCCACTACAAGGAGGCAGCGAAGCACTCCGAGCTGGAGGAGCACGTCAAGGCGGCGCACCATGCGCACATCGCGCGAGGGCACTTCCTCAACGCGCAAGGGTTCGCGCACGAGGCGGCGAAGTACCACGCCAGCCTTTTCAGTGACGAGGTGATGAGCGAGCACCGAGTCACCGAGGAGGTCTAGCCCGCGGCATGCGGCCGGATCCGCCGGATCGGACCAAGCCGCAAGTCGTCGGCCAGCGTATGGAGACGCTTGAGCTGGACGGCGTTCAGGCGCACCCCATCGCGCGCTGCGCGCTGCGCCCGCGCCCGCCCGCCGTCACCGGGGAGCCTGGGACGCGAGCCGCTTTCCGGGCCGGAGTCCTCAACCTGCTCCCGGAAGGTCCGGACGCGCCGGGCGCACTGGTCGGCGTCTCCGGCGAGGTCCACCCGCACGGCGAGCAGGCAGAGGCTGACGCCCTGGCGCTCCTCGAGCGCGCCCGGCAGACCGACGGTGGAGCCGAAGTGCTCGCCTCCGGCGAGGAGCCCGGTGAGCACTTCCAGTCCGACGCTGAGGCCGAACCCGTGGTGCCCGCCGATCGGCTCCAGCAGCCCGGCAGCCCACTCCGCCGGATCCCGCGTGGGGCGACCGTGGCGGTCGCGCAGCACACCCGGCGGGAGCTGCTCACCACGCTCGTGGGCCACCTCCATCGCCCCCATCGACATGAGCGTGGTGGCGGAGTCGTAGAGCACCGTGCCACCAACACCGTCCGGGCAGCTGATCGCGTGCCCTTGGTTGCTCACCACCCGTCGCGTGCCTTCGGGCGCCGCAACGAGAGCAGGCCCGTTGGTGACTGCCACGCCGATGCAACCCCGCTGCGCGGCCCGCCAAGCGTAGTAACCCATGGCCGCCGCCGAGCTGGTGTTTCGGACGGCGACCAGTCCGACGCCGTGGGCGATGGCCCGCTCGGTGGCCAGGTCGGTCGCCAGGACCCCCGCCACCTGGCCCCACGCGTGGCCTCCGTCCAGGGAGACGGCCACGCCGAAATCCCGCAGAGTGCCGATCCTGGGGTCTGCCGTCGTCCCACCCGATCGGATCCGCCCGACACACTGAGGTAACTTCCCGGCCACCCCGTGTGCACTCAGCTCCCGCAGGTCGGCCCACACCATCGCCTCCGCGGTCCAGGCCGCGTGCAGGGCCGGCATGCCGATCGCCGCGAGCGCCTCCTGGGCAAACCGGGACAACTCAGCGGCAGCGACACGCGCCTCACTGGTCACGGTCGTGCCACCAAGTGGTCCTGCATCAAGTCGGCGAACTCGCGACCGCTGAGCCCGTCCACCGCCAGCTGACGCCAGCATCCGGCACTGAGCACCGACACCAGACGATCCGGGACCCCCTGCTCACCAACCACCAGTTCGGCAAACCGTCCAAACGCCGGACCCCACAGATCGAGGGCCAGCAGAGCTTCCGCAGCGCGCCCGACCTGCAGCACCGGGCCCCATCCGCCGCTTGGCGTGCCCGGTCCAGCGCCGGAGTCGACCAGTGGGTGAACCCACTCGGCGGGCACCCCCACGAGCACCACGTCGCGTCCTCCGGCCCCCATCACGCGTCCCAGTGGCGTCGGCGCGCGCTGACGAGGAGCAACACCACGCCGACGGTGAGCAACTGGATGAGGGGCACCGCCACCGGCGCGAAGCGGACCAGTGTGGCTCCGAGGGCGGCGCCGAAGATGAGACCCGCGAGGATGAACAGCGAGCGCCGCACGGACCGCAGCCCCTGCCCGGACACCAGCCGGATGGTGACGGTGGTCAGGGTGCCGGTCAGGTAGGTCGTGGACAGACCGGAGACCCCGAACCGCTGGATCGCACTGCTCTGGATGCCGAGCGCACTCGCGTTGACCGCCAGGAGAGGCAAGAACAGGTGCTCCGACGGCTCGGACCCGAGCACCCACCAGGCGACAGCGAACACGGCGAACAGCACGAACTCCACCCGCAGGCCGCGCGTGACACCGGGCGGCCAGACCCCGTCGCCCTCCCGATGGGCGCCGCAGACGCGGGCGCCGATGGCCGCACCAATCACGTAGGAAACGATCGCCACTGCGACCAACGCGAGGTCCTGCACGTTCCGGTGCGCCGCAGCGATCCCGAACAGGACCATGTTGCCGGTCATGACACTCGTGAAGGCACTGCCCAGGGCCAGGAAGCCGATGGCGTCCGTCGCACCACTCGTGACGCCGAGTAGCACGACGAGCCGGCCCCGGTCACGGGCGGCGACAGCTGCGGCATCGTCCTGAGGAGGCGAGGGCTCTTCGGCACGCGCGCGTGCGGACCTGGCGAGTGGGGTCACAGCGTCTGAGCGTGCCAGAGCAAGAATCGCACTGCCCCGGTGCATGTGCACGGAACGTCGGCACAAAACCTGTGCAGGTTAGCCGTAGCAGCCCAAGACGACCCCACCTAGCGTTAGAGCCGTCGAAGAGCCGACGCCGCACCCACCCGTGATCCCATCCGCACCCTGCGTGGTGGTGCACGGACGAAGCATGAAAGGTGACAAAGACCATGGCCGACCTCCTCTCACAGGACGACTTTCGCACCGCACTGCAGGACGCCATCAAGGGGCGGGAGGCGGCGAACGCCTCCTTCAGCCAGGCGTGGGCAGACGGTGAGCTGCAGCGGCACCACTTCGCCCGCTGGGCAGAGAACCACTACCACTACGTCGGGCCGTTCGCCGACTACCTGGGCTACATCTACGGCAATACCCCCGACTACGAGACCGACTCCAAGGACTTCCTCCTGCAAAACATGTATGAGGAGGAGCTCGCCGACATCCGGCACACCGACCTGCTCATCCGGTTCGCCGAGGCGTGCGGCACCACGCGCGAGCGGATCGAGGACCCGAACAACATGAATGCGGTCACCCGCGGCCTGCAGGCCTGGTGCTACGCGACGTCGATGCGGGAGCACTACGTCGTCGCGACCGCAGCCCTCGTCGTGGGCCTCGAGTCGCAAGTGCCCACGATCTACAAGAAGCAGATCGTGCCGCTGCGTGAGGCCTACGGCTTCAGCGAGGACGAGATCGAGTTCTTCGATCTGCACATCACCTCTGACGAGGTGCACGGCGAGCGCGGCTACCAGATCGTGCTGGACGGCGCCAAGACACCGGAGCTGCAGCAGCGCTGCCTCGACTTCGTCCGGTGGGGGGCCGAGATGCGCTTCAGCTACACCCGGGCGCTCTACGACCAGTACGTCGCCCCGGACCTGGCCAAGACGACCGCCGCCTGACCCGAGCCAGCAGTTCTCAGCTCTCGCGGTGGGCGGGGCGCCGCCCTGGCGCCCCCCCCACGCCCGGTCCCGGCCCCCCCGACCCGCCACCAGCCCCCCCCCCCCCCCCCCGCCCCTCGCCCCCCCGGGTGGGGGGGGGGGGGGCCCCCCCGGGGGCCCCCCCCCCACCGCCCGTTCCCGGCCGATCCGGCCCGCCCGACAGGAGCCACCATGGCGCAATGGCACGAGGTCGCCTCCGTGGCCGACCTCAAGGTCCGCAAGAAGAAGGCCGTCGAGGTTGACGGCACGCCCGTGGCGTTGTTCTACATCAACGGCCACGTCTACGCCCTCAATGACATCTGCATCCACGAACAGCGCAACCTGAGCAAGGGCGCCATCCTGTTCGGCAAGATCGTCTGTCCCGGCCACCAGTGGAAGTTCGACCCGGCGACCGGCGAGCCGGTCGAGCAGGACGGGTGTCAACCCACCTACCCGGTCCAGGTGGGCGACGACGGCACCATCAGCGTCTGCGTCGAGCGCGAGGCGGTGGTCTCGTGACCGGCCGCATCGTGATCGTCGGCGGAGGACAGGGCGCCTCCGTCGCCACTCGCACTCTTCGCCGTCGGGGCTACGACGGCTCGATCGTCATCCTCGGGGACGAGAAGGAAGCGCCGTACCAGCGCCCCCCCTTGTCCAAGGAGTACCTCACCGACAAGGACGAGTCGTCCCTCTGGCTGCTCCCCCCGGACTGGACCGAGGCCCACGACGTCGAGCTGCGCACCGGCGTCACCGTCACCCGCGTAGACACGGCCGCGGGGGCGGTCGAACTGGCCGACGGATCCTCCCTCACCGCCGATTCCGTCCTGATCGCCACCGGAGGTCGGCCCCGAACTCTTCCCGGACAGTCGGATCCCCGAATCCACTATCTCCGCACCAAGGACGACTCCGACCGGCTGCGCTCCTCCCTGGGGCCCGGAGCCCGCTTGGTGATCATCGGCGCAGGCTTCATCGGCGCCGAAGTCGCCTCGAGCGCCTTGCAACTCGGCGCGTCAGTGACTGTGGTCGAAGCCGCGCCCGCACCGATGCAACGCGTGCTGGGTGACACGCTCGGCGCCTTCGTGGCCACGCTCCAACGCGAGGCCGGGGTCGACCTGAGGGTGAATACCGCCGTGCGGGACGTCCGCACGCGGGGCGACGAGGTGGTCATCGACACGTCCGACGGGCCGATCGTCGGCGACGTCGCGGTCGTGGCCATTGGCATCGTGCCGAACCAGGCGGTCGCGGAGGCCTCCGGGCTCGCCGTGGACAACGGCATCCTGGTGGACGAGCGCTGCCGCACGGCCGTTCCGAACGTCTACGCGGTCGGGGACGTCGCCAATCACTACCACCCGCTGTATGAGGCGCGCATGCGCGTCGAGCACTTCGACAGTGCCAGCAAGCAGGCCGCCGTCGCAGCCCAGAACATGATCGGCCGGGACACCACGTTCTCCGATCCGCACTGGTTCTGGTCCGATCAGTTCGGTCGCAACCTGCAGTGTGTGGGCCACCTGGACCATACCCACGACATCGTGATCCGCGGAGACCAGAGCAGCGGCGAGTTCACCGCGTTCTTCGTGCGCGACGAGCGGATCCGTGCGGCCTTCGCGGTCGACCGGGCCGAAGACATCATGATCGCTCGCGAGCTCATCTCAGCTGGAGTGAGCCTGCCCACAGCCACGTTGACGGATCCCGACACCGACCTGTTCGAAGCATTGGAGACGGCATGACCCAGCTACGAGGTAACTACATTGGCGGCCAGTGGACGACGTCCGGCTCGGGCCGGATCTTTGAGCGACGGGATCCCGCGCAGACCGACGAGGTGGTCGCGGTCGCCCCCGACTCAAGTGCTGACGACGTCAACGAGGCGGTCGACCATGTGGCCGAGCACTACCGGGAATGGGCGGCAATCGCGCCGGAAGCACGCGCCGACATCTTGATCAAGGCCGCGGATCTCATGGCAGCGCAGGCGGACTCACTCGCCGTCGAGCTGGTGCGCGAGGAGGGCAAGACGCTGGCCGAGGCGCAGATGGAGACCCGACGGACCCCACAGAACCTGCGCTACTTCGCCGGAGAGGCGCTGCGACTGACGGGCGAGACGTTTCCCTCCGCGGGTGGCAAGCTGGTGATGACCGTGCGCCAACCGGTCGGGGTCGTTGCCGCTATCACACCGTGGAACTTCCCGCTCAACATCCCCTCCCGCAAGCTCGCGCCCGCGCTCGCCGCCGGCAACGGCGTCGTCTATAAGCCGAGCGAGGTCACGCCCCTCATGGGACAGCGACTGGTCGAGGCGCTACTCGAGGCGGGAGTGCCGGGTGGCGCCCTGGCTCTGGTCCACGGACACGCCGAAGTGGGCTCTGCCCTCGTGACCCACCCCCGGGTCGACGCCGTGACGTTCACCGGTTCGACGACCGTCGGCGAGGCGATCCATCGCTCAGTGCGCGCTTCGGTGCGCTGCCAGCTGGAGATGGGTGGCAAGAACGCGATCGTGGTCCTGGAGGACGCCGACCTCGACCAGGCGGCCGGCATCATCGCGAAGGGTGCCTTCTCGCTCTCCGGTCAGGCCTGCACCGGCACCTCGCGGGTCATCGTCCACGAGGAGGTGGCCGACGGTCTGCTGGATCGGGTCATGGAGGCAGCGCAGGGCGTGGTCGTCGGCAACGGGCTCCAGGACGGCGTCACCTCGGGACCCTTGGCCACCCGGGCGCAGCTGGACAAGTACCAGACCTACCTGGAGGTCGGTGAAGACGAGGGCGCCGTCCTGGAGACACCGCTCGCGGGCACGAACGGCGACGGCGGCTATTTCGCCCGTCCGGCGGTGTTCACCTCGGTCAAACCGTCCTCCCGACTCGCCCAGGAGGAGATCTTCGCGCCGGTGCTCGGTTTCCTCACCGTGTCCGACTACGACGAGGCCGTGCACGTCGTCAACAGCACCCAGTACGGCCTGTCGGCCGGCATCGTGACCCGAGACATCGGTCGCGCTCTGCGGTTCATGCGGGACGCCGACGCCGGCCTGATCAAGGTCAACGAGTCGACCAACGGGATGGCCATGAACGCGCCGTTCGGCGGCATGCGCAACTCGTCCACCCAGACCTACAAGGAGCAGGGCGGCGACACGATGATGAAGTTCTACACCCACGACAAGACCGCCTACTTCTCCTAGGAGCTTCCCATGAGCAACGCCGAGAACGAGACCGTGGCCGCGTCCGAGGGCTCCACCGAGGACGGCGTGGTCTACCACCGGGTGGCGCGCTCGGGACAGGTTCCCGAGGGCTACGTACGACGGTTCTACGTGGACGAGCTGGAGTGCGCGGTGGCCCGGCTGAACGGCACCGCCTACGCCACCAGCAACTACTGCACCCACCTGGACTGCCTGCTGAGCAGCGGCAAGCTGGTCGATGACGGGATCTGCTGCTCCTGCCACGGCAGCGTCTTCGACCTGGAGAGCGGCGACCCCATCTATCCCCCCGCCACGGAGCCGATCGCGGTCTACCCGGTGAGGGAGGAGGACGGGCAGATCCTCGTTGGGGTGAGCCAGGACGACGTCGCGCACGGTGGCCCCCGCCGGCGCAAACTGCGCCGGGACTGAGGTGGTGGGCGACACCGGGAACCGCGGGCCGCGCGCCCTGCCTCAGCACAAGGTCGACAGCCTCGGCACCCGCGCAGCCGCCTCAGCGAGCCACCCGGCCATCACCATGGAGGGCGCCCGTGTGCTCGCCGACGGAGGCAACGCGGTGGATGCCACTCTCGCCATGGCCGCGGTCGGCTGGATGGTCCTGCCGGGACAGTGCGGAATCGGCGGCGACGCCTTCGCCCTTGTCCGGGAGCCGGACGGCCACGTGTGGACCGTCTGCGGCAGCGGCTTCGGGCCGGACGGTGGGACCCCGGACTTCTTCCGCGGGCAAGGACTGAACGCCCTTCCCCTCAACGGTGCCCAGTCGGTCACGGTGCCCGGCGCGCCAGCCGCCCTGGCCGCACTCGCCGAGCACGGGACGCGACCCCTGGGCGACCTCTGGCGCACGGGGATCAACTTGGCCCGCGAAGGTGTCCCGTGCACCGCGAAGATGCGGGCCGACCTGTCCGAGCACCAACGATCGCTGGCAGCCGACGAAGGGGCTGCCGACGCATTCCTGCCCCACGGCCGGCTGCCCGAGATCGGTGAGCATGTGGTCCAGAACGATCTCGCAGACTTCCTCGCTGATCTGGCGAACGACCCGATGTCGTTCTACGAGGGGCCATTCGCCAGCCGAGCTCTCGACTGCCTCACCGCAGCCGGCGCGCCCTTCAGCGGTGAGGAGTGGTCGCTCGGCAAGAACGTCGAGGTCCTCCCGGCCATCAGCCACCCCTACGGCGCAGGCGTCCTGCACCAGACCCCTCTCCCCACCCCGGGCTGGATGATGCTGCAGCAAGCTGCCCTCTGCGACGGACTCCTGGGTGGGGTCCCGCTGCTCGGCGCCGAGGCCATCCACTGGCTCGCCTCGGCGGCGCGGACGGCCTTCGTCGACCGGTATGCGGAGTGTGCGGCTGACAACGACCGCTGGCAGCGGTTCCTCGAGCCGGAGCGTGTTTCGGCTGAACGCGAGCGGATCAGCGCGCCGGTGCCGACCCGATCTGCGCTGGCGGGAGCGCGCATCGACGGCGACACTACGTCCACCGTCTGTGTGGATCACGAGGGCCGGGCTGTGAGCTTCATCCACTCGCTCGCCTTCACCTTTGGCGCCCGACTGACCGTGCCAGGCACCGGTGTGATGCTGAACAATCGGCTCGGCCGGGGTGCCTACCTGGTCGACGGGCACCCCAACGAGGTGCGGCCCCGGCGCAAGCCCCTGCACACGCTCAACGCCTGGGCCTACGACAGTCCAGGCGCCGGGCTGGCGCACGTGGGCAACTGCCCGGGAGGGGACGGCCAGGTGCAGTGGAACATGCAGGTGCTGAGCCACCTCGTCGACCACGGGCTCAGTCCTCAGCAGGCCGTCTCCCTGCCCCGATTCACCGTCTACCCGGGGTCCGACGCCAACGTCGTCGGTCGGCCCGAGGAGCTGCGCCTCGAGCCGGGTGTCGACGAGCAGACACAGGCGACCCTCACCCGGTGGGGGCACCGAGTCGTCAACGTCCCGGCCCAGGTCGGGGGGCCGGGTGGCTCGGCTCTGGTCATCGGGCTCGACCATCGGCACGGCACCCTTCGCGCCGGTGCGGACCCCCGCATGGAGGGCATCGCCATCGCTCTCTGACCTGGTCCCCCGAGCGCACCTCTACCGTCGAAAGGCAACCATGGCCGACCTCCCCGCAGCGCCCCGCCCACAGGGCCGCTACCGACCGGCGCTCCCACACGAGCGGCTGGTGGTGACCGCCGGGATGACCCCGCGCGTCGACGGACGACTGATGGCGGTCGGCAAGGTCGGCCGGGAGGTGTCCGTGGACCGGGCCATCGCGGCCGCGGAACTGGCTGCGCGGAACGCCGTCGCCGCAGCCGCCGAGGTCGTCGGGTCGCTCGACGCCATCACCTCGGTGCTCCGGATGACCGTGTACGTCAACGCAACCGACGATTTCACCCAGCACAGTCAAGTGGCCGACGGCGCCTCAAGCGCGCTGGTCGAGCTCGTGGGCGACGCCCGGGGTGCCCCAGTCCGCAGTGCTGTGGGAGTCGCCTCGCTGCCTGGTGGTGCGTGCGTCGAAGTGGAGCTCACCTGCACTCGTTGACCATGGAACGACCGGAACAACGTGGTTCCGGTCCCTGGCCCGCCTCTTCGGCACACCCCGGTAACGGGCAGTGCCAACCCCGTTTCGGGCCCCGGCCCAAGGGTCAGGCAGGCGGGCACTGGGCGATGTGCTTGGCGAAGGCCTCCAACGCAGCGGCGCCGACCGCTTTGTCCTGCTCGCCATTGCCCCCGGAGACTCCCACCGCTCCGACGATCTGGCCTTCGTACTCGATGGGGAAGCCACCGACGAAGATCGCAAACTTCCCGGGCAGCATCTGGTTGATGCCGAAGGCCTCGTTGCCCGGGAGGGCCGGCCCGTTCGGCGGCTCGTTGAACTTGTGTGTCGGCCGCTCGTGGCCCGCAGCAGTGAAGGCCTTGGCGATGGCGATGTCCACACCCGTCAGTCGTCCGCCCGGGATCCGATGGAGGGCGATGACGTGGCCGCTCTCGTCGGCGACGCAGATGGTCTGCTTCACGCCGATGTCCTCAGCCTTCTGGCGTGCCGCCGTGAGCATGGGCAGGGCATCGTCCAGGGTGATGCGGAAGATCTGGTGCATGGGCGACTGGCACTCCTTCTGACCGGCTGGCTGGTCCTTGGTCGGCGCCGCGATACCTCGACGTGTCTCCGAGGGATGACGGCGACCGTGCTTCGAGCCTGCTGGCTCACCGCCTCCACGGCAAGGTCCAATGTGCCCTGAATGTCGGCTCGTGGATGGATACGATGCACAAATGCAGCCCTCGGCCGGACCGTCCTCCTCGGGACAATCCGCACCGGACATCGCTCCCCCGGACCCGTTGACCCTGGATCGGCTGCGTCAGGAGCGGTTGCTCCGCGGCAGTGTGGTCCTCGCCGGGGAGGAGGGACTGGACGTGGCTGTCCAGTGGTGTCGCACCCTCCGTGACGTGACCGCCGAGCAGGATTCGCTGGACGGGGTCGTCGTGATCGGCGACGAGAGCGCGCTGGAGACCGGGACGGTGGAGGAGATCACTCGCCGTGGTGCGGCCGCACTCCTCGTCCGCGAGTGGTCGGCCGAGCGTTGGTCACAGCAGCCAACAGGTGGGCTACCGATCGTGGGGGTGCCCGCCGGCACCCGGTTCGACTCGGTGGCGCGCCACGTCGCTCGCTTGAACCTGGCCCACGAGAGCCACATCCTGCGCTACGCCCAGACGGTGCACAGCGCGCTCGCCGCGCTGCTGCACCGCAGCGCAGGTGTCGACGCCCTGTGCGACCTGCTGGCCCGGCTGAGTGGCTGCGCGGTCGTGCTCGTGGGGCCGGCTCTCGAGGTGGTCACCTTCGCGGAGGGCCGTCACGGCTGGCTGGATCCGGCGTCGGCCGGTGCCAGTTGCCGCGAGCTGCTCGCGCACGCAACGCCGGACGACGAGGACCCTGTGCACGATCACGGCGAGGTGCTGGTGATCTCCTCGGACCTCAAGGGTCGACCTTGCACGTTCGTCGTGGCAGGCATCGACGTCGCCAACCGACGCGATGGTTGGCTGGTGCTGGTTGATGACACGGACCCGCCCTTCGCCCACGACATCGCCGAGCAGCGGGTCGCCGTCCAGCAGTCGAGCACGATCGTCGGCACCGAGCTGATGCGCCAACGCGACCTCGAGCGCGCCGAGGAGCGGGCACGTGGCAACTTCGTGCACGCACTGCTCCACGGGCGGTTCTCCACCCATGCCGACCTGGTCGCCCGCTCCCAGCACCACGACTTCCCGGTGGACGGGAGATTCGGCGCCGTCGTCGTTCAGGCCAGGGGCCTCATCGCCGAAGGTGACTCGCCGGGGCGCTTGGCATTTATGGCACGGGAGGCCAGCCACGTGCGTGGCGGTGCCGACCGTCGGACGCTGGCCGCCGTGGTGGGTGACGTCATCGCAGTGGTGCGTGAGGTGCCGCCGCTCGGCCGCAGCGGTCCCGACCGTGGGGTGCGCGAGCTGACCGCATTCGCCACAGCGCTCTCGGTCAGGCTCCAGGGACAAACGGACCGGACGGTGGTGGTCGGCTACGGTCGTCCGGTGCAGGGGGCGGATGCCATCTCACGCAGCTACCGCGAGGCTCGGCTGGCGCTCGGACTCAGCGCCCAGCTGGGGCTGTCCGGACCCGCCGGCTTCAGCGACCTCCGTGTGCACTCGACCCTGTTGGATCTGGCGCAGCAGGAGAACGGGCGAGCGTTCGCCGACGAGATCCTCGCCCCCTTGCGCGACGCCCACGGCGATCTCGAGGACGCGGTGCGGACCTACATTGAAGCCGGTGGCAACCTCAACCAGGCGGCGCGCACGCTCTCGGTCCACCGCAACACCATGCTCTACAAGATCGAGCGCGGCTCCAAGGCCCTGGACCGAGACCTGCGTGAAGCGGAGACGCAGTTCGCTGTCTGGCTCGCGATGAAACTCGACATGCTCGCCCGGACGGCCGACGACGTGGGGCAGGACCTCGACGCGGGCTGAGCCGACTGGCTCCGAACTGCCGTGCCCCGCAAGCCGGTCCGCGAATGGGGCTCTTGACAGACCGCTGATCCGGGCCCACACTTTCTGTTCAGCTCGCGATCTGCCCCACAGCGAGGCGATGGCGCGGCATCATCAGTACTCGACGAATGGTCGAGGGAACTTCTTATCGGAAGCGCCCGGAGTCCGTCGCTCGAAGCCACTTGGCTCAGCACCAGCCGTGAGCCTGTGTCGTCAGTGAGGCGGCTTGCTCCGCCTCCCCACGGAAGCACCGTGGCGAGCGAACGGAGAAGTTCTTTGCACCCAAGCAATCCCGCACCGCACTCTCCCCTCGTGCGCGACGTCGTCGCACAGCTGGACGCAGTGACCGGTGGCCGGATGTCGGCCGAACCCGGGCCCGACAACCCTTGGCACGTGGTGAAGTCGTCGGGTCTGCCCGGCAAGGCGGTGACCGAGACTCCGGGCCTTGTCATCGGAGATCTGGACGCTCCGGTGCGTCGCCTGGCGGTCGCGATGTCGGTGACCGAACACGACATCGAGTTGGCCAACGCGGTAGGGGTGGACCTGATCGTGGCGCATCACCCGCTGGCCGATGCGGCCAGTTCCGGTGGCGTCCCGCTCGCCGACTACCTGCCGCCCTACGGGGTGTCCGTCATCGAGTGCCACGAGGCGTTCCACGGTCTGCACCCCGGGATCGGCCATCTACACGGCCACGTGCCCTTCGCCCACCACGGCGCCTTCGGGGACGTGCACGGGAAGGTCGTCATGGTCGGACGACCACTGCCGGACGTGCACACCCTCGGTGACGTGCTCGACCGACTTCGGCGCATGCTCGCGCGATCCGCGGACGAGCGCGTGTTGCTCAGTGAGCGCGAGGCGCGTGGCGGCATACAGCTCTGGGACTCGGTGACCTCACCCGGTATGCGGATCGTGCATGGCACTCCGCAGACACCCCTCGGCGATGTGGTGATCCATGCGTTCCCGCACACCGGATTCAACGGCGACGACCTCGATGTCCTTCTCGGGCAACACCCCTCGGCCGGCACTCTGGTGCTCAGCATCAGCAGCGCGTGCGAGGTCGACGAACTGGTGACCCGGGCTCGCGGGCGCGGCCTGTCGGTCGTCGTCGGCAGCTCGCACGCGACCGAGATCCTCGAGAACGGCCTGCCCCTCGCGCACTGTCTGCGCCGCCTCTTCCCCCACGTCGAGGTGCTGCTCTTCCGCAGCCGCGTCGTCGCCATGGCGCTCGCCGATGCTGCCACCGACGAGCTCGACGCCTACGGCCGGGCGATGGGCGATCACCTGCTGTCCGCCACGGGACGGCAGACAGCGTGACCATGCACGGCTCCGGATCCGCCACGCGGTCGGCCGGGCCGGTGCACCGCCAAATGTCCACAGCCGGATGTCGCCCCGCCGGGGTCCCGACCAACTCGTCAGGACCCCACAGGTAGCACATCCCAGAACGAGAGGACGCCGAAGTGTCCGACCAAGCACACCTCCTCTACATCGCCGGCGTGATCGTCCTGCTGGTGGTGATGGCGTTCCGCAAGAACGTCATCGTCCCGGCCGTCATCGCCACCCTGCTCACGGCGTGGGCTTACACGGGATCGTTCTTCAAGGGTTTGGCAGCCCCGTTCAACGGCCTCATCGTCGCGACGACCCAGTTGCTCGACATCTTCCTGGTGCTGGCCGTCATCAGCGCCATGACCGGAGCCATGCGGGTCATGAAGACGGATGCGCTGATGGTGCAACCCCTGGTCCGTTTCATGCGGAACGGGCACTTGGCCTTCGCGGTGCTGTTCATCGCGTCGTACCTGATGTCCCTCGTCTTCTGGCCCACTCCGACGTTGGCGATCCTCGCCGCAGTGCTCATTCCGGCCGCGGTGGCAGCAGGCCTCACCCGGCTGGGGGCTGCAATCGCAGTGGCGGTGTCAGGTCAGGGGATGGCCCTGGGCTCCGACTACATCATGGGAGTCGCCCCGGGCATCACCGCCAGTGGCGGGGACCTCGACGCCTCGTTGATCGGTGAACGGGCGCTCTTCCTGTCCTGGATCGTGGGAGCGGTCGCTGTCACGATGGCCTACTTCCTCACTTCCCGAGGCCGCATGGTCGTGCCGACCACGACCCGCCGAATCGAGACCAACGAGGACATCGCCGAGGCCGTTTCCTCCGTCATGGCCAGCAGGGAACCCGAGGAGGAGGCGTTCGACGGCCTCGCCGGGGAGGCGGGTCGGGCGGCGGAGGACTACGACTCGAAGCCGACGAGTGCGCGGCGGAAGAGGCTGGTGGCCGTTGCGGTCCCCCTGCTGTTCTTGGCCATGGTGGTGCTCCTGTTCATCTCACGCTTCACTGACTGGCTCGGCGTGCTGGAAGACCTCTCCGGCGCTGCCTTGATCGGCGGCATCGGTTTCGCCGTCCTGTTCACCGTGTGCATGCTCAGCTCGAAGGACCCCCTGGAAGCGGTCGCGGAGCACACCGTTGACGGCCTGGTCTTCGCCTTCAAGACCATGGGCGTGGTGATCCCTGTCGCCGGGTTCGTCCTCATGGGCGTCGGCGCCTTCTCCGGATCCATCATGAGCTTGGGCGACGGTGCTCACGGTCCCGCCTTCCTCTTCGACGTCATCGAGTCCGGGCAGGCGTACATCCCATCGGGCGCGATCGCCACGGGCCTGGGCGTCATGGTTGCCGGGATGCTGATCGGTCTGGACGGATCCGGCTGGGCCGGTTTGCCCCTCATCGGTTCGCTGTCAGAGGCCCTGGGGCCGGACGCGGGCGTGTCACCCGAGACTCTTGCAGCCATCGGCCAGAACGCCGCCTCTTGGACGGGAGGCGGCACCCTCATCGTGTGGTCATCACTGGTGGCCGTCGCCGGGGTCACCGGCATCTCGGTCATCGACCTGGCCCGGAAGCTCTTCGTCCCGGTCGTGTCCGGGCTCGTCGTCGCCGCTTTGGTGGCCGTCCTGCTGTTCTGAGGGACCCGAGACCTGCGGATTTCACCCGGTGAGCCACCGAAGCAGCCGACTGACTCACCAAACCGAACCTTGGAGGACAGAGTGCACACACGCCTGGAAGGCCACGTCGCGGTGGTGACCGGTGCCACTGGCGACATCGGCGCGGAATACGTCAGGGGCTACGTCAGAGAAGGTGCGCAGGTGGTCGCCACCGACCTGCCCGACTGTGAGGATCTGGGACGGCAGCTGGCCGCGGAGGCCACGGCGCAGGGCCCGGGCACGGCGGCGTTCGCGTCCGTCGACATCACGTCGGACCACGACCTGGAGCGCCTAGCCGCGGTGCTCCGCCGTGATCGCGGCCGGGTCGACTCCGTGGTCAACAATGCGGCGGTCTACAGCGGACTGGGACCCAAGCGCCCCTTGTGGGAACTGACGAACGACGATTGGGACCTCGTCCTCAGGGTCAATGTCCGGGGAGTCTGGCAGGTGATCACGTCGCTGCTCCCGCTCATGAAGGAGCACGAGGGGGCAAGCATCATCAACGTCGCCTCGACCGTTGTCCGGGCAGGCGTACCCGGGTTCCTCCACTATGTGGCGTCCAAGGCGGCCGTCGAAGGACTCACCAGGGCGTCGGCACGTGAACTCGGGCCCTTGGGTGTCCGAGTCAACGCCGTCGCCCCGGGACTGGTGAGTGACTCGGCGACCAATGCCATCAATCCCGCAGGCTACGCGGCGCACGCCGGCGCTGGACGGTCGCTCGCGCGCGAGATGCATCCGTCTGACCTCGTGGGGACCGTGCTCTGGTTGGCGGGTCCGGAGAGTGCTTTCGTCACCGGTCAGACCTTGCTGGTCGACGGCGGGCAGCAGTTCTCATGACGTCGAGGATGGGCGCGTGGTCGATCGATCAGTCGGCACGGCCGGTGGACCCGACGACGTTGGAAGACCTGGGCCGCTGCGCTGCCACCTCGCCCGACGAGTTGAGCCGGATGGTGGACGTCGCTGGCGCAGCTTTCACCGGGAACTGGCCCGGAGACGACCGACTGCGCCACGATGTGATGCATCGGTGGGCCGACGCCATCACGGCCAACGCGGATGGTCTGGTCGAGTCGTTGATCCGGGAGACCGGGAAGCCCCGTTCGGAGGCCCTCAAGGAGGTCGCGGGGGCCGCCGATGCACTCTCCTACAACGCAGGTTTGTGTCGATACATCGGCGGGCGGGCCGGTACCTTGCCCGACGGCAATGAGCTCCATATGGTCCGGCAACCAGTCGGTGTCGCTGCCTTCATAGTTCCCTGGAACTGGCCACTGCTACTGCTGCTACGAGATCTCGCGCCCGCGCTGGCAGCAGGGACGACGGCCGTCCTGAAGCCTGCTCCGCAGACCACTCTGGTGACCCAGCAGGTGATGCGGTTGGGCTATGAGGCCGGCCTGCCCGAAGAGGTCGTGCACACCGCCATCGGTGGTGGTGAGGTCGGCGATGCACTTGTCCGGAGTGAGCGCGTGAGAGCGGTGTCCTTCACCGGGTCGACTCACGTCGGCAGAGAGATCCTTCGCTCGGCAGCGCAGAACTTCACCCGCCCACTGCTGGAGCTGGGAGGCAAGGGAGTTGCCGTACTCTTTCCCGACGCCGATCTGCCGCACGCCGTGGAGACCCTGGTGAGGGCGGCGTATGTGACCTCGGGGCAGATGTGCATGGCCTGCACCCGGATCATCGCTCACCGCGACGTCTTCGACGACCTGGCCGACGCAGTCGCCGCGAAGGCAGCCACTCTCCGAGTCGGCCTCCCAGAGCACAAGGACACCGAGATCGGCCCGATGATCTCACCGTCTCACGCATCCCGTGTCATGCAGTTCATCGAGACGGCACGGTCGGAGGGCAGCGTCGTGTCCGGCGGTGAGTACCAAGCTGTCGACGGCGCGAACGGCTCATTCATCCAACCAACCGTCGTGACCGGCCTTGCTCCATCGTCGCCTGTCGTTCAGGCGGATGTGTTCGGCCCAGTTCTCTCCGTGGAGAGTTTTGCCTCGGAGGAGGAGGCCATCACACTCGCCAACGCGACGTCGTACGGCCTCGCGGCCGCCGTGTGGACCCGGAACCTGGAGCGGTCCTGGAGAATGGCTGCCAGGATCGACGCGGGAACCGTTTGGATCAATGGCTACGGCGCCTCCTCGGCCGAGATGCCGAGCGGTGGGTTCAAGTCCTCCGGCATGGGGCGGACCAGGGGGCTCGAAGGAGTGGAGCAGTTCACCGAACTCAAGAGTGTGCACTTCGGCTTCTGACTGCTCCGCCGCTTTCATCGGTACCCTGTGGCGGATTCGGCTGGGCGACCGCCCACGACTGTGAGTGGCTCATCGAGGAACGTGAGAGTGCAAGCCAACTCCGTGTCCGGATCGTAGTCCTTGAGCACGGTTCGGACTCCGATGCCCAGCTCGTCACGAAAGGCCGAGACCAAGTGCTCCTTGAACCGATCCATGAGGGCGACGTCAACCTCACGCGTGAGTGCCCGCCGCGTCTCGTCGAGGGAAGCCAGTGCCGTGTCCCGCCGATGCAGGGCCACGACGAGGATCCGGTCGCCGAGGAGCTCGACCTGCTGCTGTGAGACCCCACCTCCCCACACGGCGTGGTAGGCCGCGTTGTGGAGCCGCAGGACGGCCTGCTTCAACTCCCCCGGGCTGGAGGCCCCACGGACCTGACGGGTGCTTCCGGTGGCACTGGTCATCGTTCATCCTTCGTGTGCTCGGTCGGAGCCGGCTCTTCGCCCACCGGCCCGTTGCGCCGAGGTCTTCGCGGGCGGGCTGGGGTTGGGGCCAGCAAAACTGACGGTGAGCGCCACGACGGCGACCACGGCGCAACCCACGTACATCATGAAGTCCCGGCCCGCCGGCAGCAAGAGCGCGACCCAGGCTGCGCCCGCAGTGGAGCCCGAGAACCGCAGCAGGCTGAACAACCCCAGCATCGATCCGTAGGCCCCGGCCGGTGACCGCGTGGCGCCGGTCGCGGCCGGTGTCTGCACCATGGACATGCCGACGCCCAGCCCGAGCAACAGGACACAGACCAGCGCCAGCGAGGGCTCGCCCGCCGTAGTGACGAACGCGGAGGCCACCGTGGCCAGCGCGATGACGGCCAGGCCCAGTCGCAGTACCCGGCGAGGCTGGAACTCCGCCATCCGCCCGACCACGGGGGCCATCAATGCCATCACGACCGGCAGGAGGAAGAACAGGACACCGGCGGCGCTGCTCGACAATTCGACCGGCCCGGTCAGGAAGAGCGGGAAGGCCACCAACGCGGTGCCCAAGGTGAACATCTGGGCGAACGCGGCGATCGCGCTGCGGGCGAAACGCACCTCGATGATGTGACGCAACGGGATCAAAGCGGCCGGGTTGCCCCGCGACACCAGCGCGAAGGCCACGAGCAGCAGCAGCCCCAGTCCCCCGACGATGGCGTCGACCGACCAGGGGATGCTCGGTTGAGAGACGGCGCTGATCCCCGCGAGTACCAGCCCCACTCCGCTGGTGAGCAGGGCGGCGCCACTGACGTGGATCCGCACATCCCGGACCGGTGCGGCCGGCACCCGCCGAATGATGATGACGAAGACGAGGAACGACGCCGCCGCCATCATCACAAAGATCGAGCGCCAGCCAGCGAGGTCGCTCACCACGCCACCGATCGGCGGCCCCGCGGCCTGGCCGATGCCGTTGGCCGCCGCCCAGGCCCCCATCATCCGGCTGTGCTGGGTCGGAGCCATCCACACCAACAGGCCCATGACGATCGGGGGGATCGCCGAGCAGCCCAGTCCCTGCACTGCTCTCGTGGCGACCAGGAACGGCAGGTTGGGGGCGAGCGCCGCCGCCACCTGACCGACAGCCATGAGGGCCACGGCGCCACAGAGCACGCGTTTGCGACCGAAGCGGTCACCGAGCCAACCGGTGATCGGCATCGCGACTGCAAGGAAGAGGCTGAACGCGATGACGCACAGCACTCCTGCGCCGACGCTGGCGTTGAGGTCGACGGCGATCGAGCGGAGCGGCACATTGATGATGTTGTTGGACATGGTCCCGAGGACCGTCACCGTGAGCAGGGAGATCTGCGCGACCTTCCCGGCCACAGGTGCGTGCTTGCCCACCAACGTCATTGATCCTCCCGCCGAAGCTTCCCACAGCAACCACCTCCTGGGACCCCGGCTGTGCCGTTCACCGAGCGAAGCCCGGCGCCAGCCGAGTACCCAGAGTCAGGGCATACGCCAGGCGCCGGGCACTCGCCCGTCGGTCGATGGGGCCCTAATAGATGACAACCGCCACGATGGTCGATACCACCAGTCCCGCGACTACGGGTACGAACAACTTTCGGGCCAACTCAAGAACATCGACTCGGGCAAAGCCCGCCACCGCGAGCAGTGAGGACCATGCGACGAGTGTGCCACCGCCGCTCCAGATAGATCCCATCTGGCCGATGGCCGCAAGGGTCGACGGGTCCATACCGGTTGTTGGGCCGAGTGCGCCGGACAGAGAACCTGTGAGGGGGAGTCCCGAAAACCCAGACCCGTCCAGGCCCGTGATGATCCCGATGATGAGGATTCCGAAAGCAACGAGGATCGAGGCTTGCGGGATGGCGTTTTGCGCACTGCTGACCAAGTCAAACAAGAAGGACGGTGGCTTTGCGTCGTCTCCCATCGACATGATCTGGGCCGCGAAGTCAGCATTGCCGATGAAGAAGAATCCGGCTATCGGCAACACCACTCCCATGGCCTTGAACGCGAAGACCAGACCGTCGACAACATGCTCAGCGCAGGTTTCCAGCGCGTTCGGACCGTCCAGGGTCAAGCTCGCAGCAAGGAGCAGTACGGCCGAGACGCCGCCCACCAGCGCAGCAGCGTCGCTCCCACTCGACTCCGGGACGAGGTCCGTGAACTTGCCCAAGACCATGTAGAGGACCATCAGGCCGAATGCAATGGGGACGATGACAGCGAATGCCTTTGATCGCGCGACCGGCTCGCCGTTGTCAGCGCCCCAGGAAAAATCCAACCGAGCACCGCCCGTCTTGGCGCTTGCCGGAACATCGAGATCTTCCAACGTCGCGGCCGTGGTGCCCGCACCACCTCCGTCTTCGCCGACCACTCCCTGCTCCGACCGGGACGTGGTCTGGCTCGAAGCCATCCTGCCGGTGACCGTGGTGTGCTCCCACGCATCCAGCAGCGCCGGGTCAGGCTCGGTGATGCTCCGGCGCAAGCGCAGGAACGCGATCACGATAGCCACGACCCCCGTGATAAGGGACAGCACGAGGGCCCGATCCGCGACACCAGACGTGGGCACACCCGCGGCGACCGCGGAAAGGCCGGGCGCCACCTGAATGATGTAGTCGCTGGACAGCGCCATACCCTGCCCGGCGATGGCGATCGCGACTGCCGCACCCATGGCAGGCAGGCCAGCCTGGATGGCTGCTGGCAATAGAATGGCCCCAATCAGTGGGACTGCTGGAGTCGGCCAAAAGAAGAGACTGATGACATAAGTGACGCCGAAGAGGATCAGGAAGGCACCCGAACCGTTCCTCATCAGCTTCTTGAAGGGTTGGACCAGTCTTCGATCCGCGCCCATAGCGCGCAAACTGCCCAGCAGCGCCGTCACCAAGGCGATGATGAGGAAGATGCTGAACAGTTCCTTTGCCGACACAAGACTTGCGTTGAACACGGACGTCAGCCCGGTGACGAAGTTCCCGCTGAACGCCCATGCGGTCAGAAACGTTGCTGCCACAGCGGGGACGACGACATTCTTGCGCAGGATCATCACTGCGATGATGACGATGATCCCAACCAGGTAGATCCAGTGAGCAAGCGTGATATCCATTCGGCCTCCTCAAGGCACGTCCGGGCGAGCAACAAGGGGCCAACCCGGTATTCGGCTGTAGTGTCGTGTACAACCCCGCCCGGGACTAGGAGTGTGATGCACATTCTCGCGCCGGGAGATTGTGCACGTTGACGGTTCCGGACCCCGCCGCCGGAGTCGGGCGCGCTCCGACTCACCTGGCCAAAGACCTGGTCGAAGACACGCCACTTCGACGACTGGCTCAGCGGTGAACCTGGCAGACCTGTGGCGGCTGCTCGGCAAACTGAGCCCGGCTCCAACATCCGGGTGCCTTGGTGGCCCAGAATGAGGTGACCGTCAGGGCGTGAGGTAGCTGCCGGTCCGGCCCTTCCACGGTTGGTCTCCGGTCGCGCCCTGCGGGGCTGGTTGGTCAGGTGGTCGCGCGACGGCCCCGCGCCCGGGTGGACAGCCGACCCATCCCGCCGTGCCGCAGCCGGCACATGCCATCGATCGAGGCGGCAGTTCCGAGTCGCCTGGGCACCCACCTCACCGGCAATTGGTCGGTGGATTCGTGCTGAGGCACCAGCTCGAGGATTTCGGAGCGATCCGAACCCGCGCTCCGGTGCCCGAGCCCGGCGGTCAGGCTTGGTCGGCGAACCGCCGGATCACCAGACCTGAGGCGGGTTTCGGGGTGAACAACGTCGACTTGCGCGGCATCCGCTGCCCCGCACGCGCCACCTCGCCGAGGTCCTCGACCGGCGTCGCGCGCAGCAGCAAGGCGGTGCGGGCGTCACCGGCGGCCGCGAGCGCGTCCTCGACATCGTGCGCGTAGCCGACGTTGTCCTCGGTGTCGGCCAGGCCGAGCACCCGCTCGACGAGGACGCGGTGCACCAGGGTCACGTCGAGCCGGCCGAGCG
>CAYRLV010000014.1:0-13630 GCA_964425155.1 uncultured Ornithinicoccus sp.
GGCAGCCAAGAAGCCGACCAGGACGTCGGCTGAGAAGTCGACCAAGCGGTCGACCGGTGCCGCGCGGGCCGGGAAGCGCGCGGTGGCCGCGCGCAAGGCGACCGGTGCGAGCACGAAGGGCAGCACCGGCACGCGCAGCGCCAAGCGCACGGCGTCACCCGGGGCCACGACCGGGAAGGGCGCCGCGAAACGGGCGGCGGCCAAGCGAGGTGCCGCGAAGCGATCCGGAGGGCGCACCGGCAAGGGCTGAGGCGGCAGCCGGTCAGCGCTCCAGCCGGCGGGCGACCCGGCGCAGTCCTCGGCTCGCCGTCCGACGCAGTTGGCGTGGCGTGCCCCGGCCGGCGCTGTGGCCCACCGCGGTGAGCGCGGCGCGAGCGCGTTCGGCCGGGCTCGCCTGTCGGGAGGCGGCACCGTCCTCCAGCCGGGTGAACTCGACCATCTTCTGGCCCTTCGGGTGGCCCCAGTCGCCGATGTAGCGGAACTGCCAGGGCGCGATCGACGACGCCCAGCGCAGGTCCTCGCGGTAGTACCAGAACACGTTGCGTTCGGTCAGCTTCTCCTTGTTGCTGCCCGGAATGATGGCGTCCACGGGCCGGCCGGCCGGCTCCTCGAAGAAGGTCACGTAGAACTTTCCGCCGGGTCGCATCACCCGTGACACCCGGTAGAGGCACAGTCGGATGTGGTTGAGCGAGACGTGCGTGAAGACCGACTGGGCGATGGCCATGTCGTAGGCCACTCCGAAGTCCCCGTCGAACCTGTCGTTGGCCCGCAGGTTGGCGCTCGGCAGACGGGACCGCTGCTCGTCGGTGAGCTCTCGGTCGTAGCCCGCCTGGATCAACTCGACGTTGGCGTCGATCCCGTAGTAGTGGCCCGGCTCGAGGTAGTCCACCAGATGGCGGCCGGCACGCAGCGCACCGCAGCCCACGTCGAGGAACCGGTCGGACGGCTGCAGCCCGTGCTCGACGAGGAAGTCCAGCTGGGCGCGCCCGTGGCTGTCCCAGTTCCCACCGATGAACTCTCGGTGCCAACCCCGGGCCAGCTGCTCCTCACTGAACGTGGCCTTGGAGTAGCGCGGCGTCCGTGCTTTCGTCTCCACCCGTCGTTCGATCTCGGTCATCTGGGCCCGCTCCTCGGGGACGATCGATCGGCCTGCTGCATCCCCGTCAGCGTGCCTTCCTGCACGTCCGATGTCGAGTCTGGCGGGGGACTCGGTGTGCCGGGCGTGCGGGTCGAGCCGGCTCCGCGGAACACCCAGGACCGCAGGGCGACGAACCGCAGGACGGTCGAGGCGGCGTTGCCGACGGCGATGGCGACCGTCTGGACCCCCGTCCCGGCGTCCGGTGCGATCAGACCGACGCTCGCGAGCGCGAGGCCGGACAGCCCCCAGGTCACCGCAAACACGAGCAGTGCCTGCAGATGGTGCGCGACGACCCGGGCCCGACCCCGGACCCCGAAGGTGAACCATCGGTTGGCCGCGGTGTTGAAGACGGTCGCGAGCAGCAGGCCGACCAGGTTGGCGACCTGGCTGGCCCACCCGACGGCCGCCAGCAGGGCGAACAGGCCGAGGTGCACCGCGGTGCTGACGACCCCCACGACCGCGAAGCGCCCCACCTGCGCCCACGGACCACGCGAGGGTCCACTGGAGGAAACAGGCTCGCGCTGGGCACGGGGCTGGCCCGGCCGGGTCCGCCGAAGGCGGGCGATGCCCTGCAGGTCATCCACCGCGGTCCGCACGATCGCGACGCTGCTGTCGGGGTCGTCCCTCCAGCGCACCGGGACCTCGAGGACGCGATACCCCGCCCGTTCGGCGAGCACCAGCAGCTCGGTGTCGAAGAACCACGAGCCGTCCTCGACCCGGGGCAGCAGTTGCGCGGCCACCTGGGAGCGCAGGGCCTTGAAGCCGCACTGGGCGTCACGGAACCCGACGGCCAGCGAGGTCCGCAGGATCAGGTTGTAGCCGCGGCTGATGACCTCGCGCCGGACGCCACGCTGCACCGCCGCACCCGGGGCGAGGCGGCTGCCGATGGTCACGTCGGCCCGTCCTTCGAGAAGGGGATCCACCAGCTCCGGAAGGTGGTCCACGTCGGTCGACAGGTCGACGTCCATGTAGGCGACCACCGTCGCCGGAGACCGCGACCAGGCAGCCTTGAGGGCACGCCCACGTCCCTGCTGCTCGAGTCGCAGGACGACGACCTCAGCCAGCGTGCCGGTGAGTGCGGCGGCCACCACGGGAGTCCGGTCGGTGCTGGCGTTGTCCGCGATGGTGATCCGGAACCGGCCCGGGTACGCGTCGGTGAGGAACCGGTGCAGGCGGCGGACGCTGTCCGCCAGGTGGGCCTCCTCGTTGTAGACCGGGAGGACGACATCGAGCAGCAACGTCTCCGCCACCTCACACCCCCGAGACGGGGGTCGTGTCCGAGGCATCCGAGAGAGGCGTGGTCAGGTCGTAGAGGGTCGTCCCGTCCACCGTGACCTCGGTGAAGTTCTCGGTCACCCACTCCTCGATGCTGCTGCCGGTGCCCTGCCCGCCGCCCGGTCCGCCCATGCCTCCGGCGACGAAGTAGTGGATCTGCCCGGCCGCCACCATGGCCTTGAACTGCGCCAGGGTGGGCGAGGGGTCGGTGCCGTTGAAGCCTCCGATCGCCATCACCGGGAACTGCGTCGCGAGCTGCAGCCCGGCCGCGTTCTGTGACCCGATGGCTGCCGCCACCCACCTGTACTGCGAGGCGTCCTTGCTCAGCGCCGTGACCACCTCGGTGCTCGGCGTCTGCGCGTCCAGCAGGCCCCCCATACCGCCTGCCCGGGAGGGGGCCCCGCCGGGGAGGCCGCCGCCCGGGAAGCCCCGTGGGCCGTTCCCCTGACCTGGGCCCTGACCTGGGCCCTGGCCAGGGCCCGGGCCGTTGGCGCCGCCGAAGGGATTGCCCCCGCCGGCGAAGCCGGGCCCGCCGCCGGCGCGCTGTGGTCCGGGGCCGAAGCCACCCTGACCGCTCGGACCGGCAGACGGGATGGACCCGGTGTGCGCGGTGTTGACCGTGCTCAGCGTGTATGCCGTCGGTCCGGCCAGCGCCACGGCCAGCGCGGTCGCCACGCCCACCGGAAGTGCCCATCGGGAGAGTCGTCCGACGAGCAGCATGAGCACGGCGGCCAGCCCGCTCGCGAGCACCGCGACCTTCAGCCACGGGTGCCAGTCCGGGGTGCGGTCGAGCAGTTCCCACGACCAGAGGGCCGCGGCGAGCGTGGCCGCGCACAGCGCGAGCGTGCCCACCCAGCCGTCCCGGTGTTCCCACGCCAGGCGGCCGCCGGACGCGACCAGTGCGCCGATCGCGGGGGCCAGGGCGACGGTGTAGTAGGGGTGGAAGATGCCGCCCATCAGGCTGAAGGTCAGCCCGGTGACCAGCAACCACCCGCCCCAGAGGACCAGTGCGGCTCGCCGCGGATCCGTCCGTGGGGCACGCCTGGTCAGCCAGAGGCCGGCCAGCAGCAGCACCAGCGCGCTCGGGATCAGCCACGAGACCTGGCCACCGACCTCCGGGTTGAACATCCGCAGCAGTCCGGTCTCGCCCCACTGCCCGCCGGCACCCCCGCGGCCGCCGCCGACGGACCCTGTCTCGTTGCCGGTGAGCCGTCCGAACCCGTTGTAGCCGAAGATCAGCTCGAGGACCGAGTTGTGCTGCGAACCGCCGATGTAGGGGCGCGCCGACGCCGGCACGAGCTCCACGACGGCGACCCACCACCCGGCCGTGACCACCATCACCACACCCGCCGTGAACAGGTGCGCGAGGCGGCGCAGGAACGTCGTGCGGGCGGCGATCAGATAGGTGAGCGCGAAGGCCGGGACGATCACCACGGCCTGGAGCATCTTGGTGAGGAAGCCCAGCCCGATCATCGCCCCCACGAACGCCAGCCACCGCCAGCTGCCACGCTCGACGGCTCGCAAGGTGCCCCAGGCACCCACGACCATCACCAGGGTCAACAGTGCGTCGGGGTTGTTGAAGCGGAACATCATCGCCGCCACCGGCGTGAGCGCCAGCGTCGCTCCGGCGACCAGGCCGGCCACGGCGCCGAAGGAACGCTTCACGATCACCGCGAGCAGGCCGACGGAGGCAACTCCCATCAGCACCTCCGGCACCAGGATGCTGGCGGAGGTCAGCCCGAACAGGCGCACGGACAGGGCCATCACCCACAGCGCGGCCGGGGTCTTGTCGACGGTGATGGAGTTCGCGGCGTCGGAGGAGCCGTAGAAGAACGCGGTCCAGCTCTCGCTGCCGGCCTGGACGGCGGCGGAGTAGAACGCGTTGGCCCACCCGCTCGCCGTGAGGTTCCAGAGATACAGGCCCGCGGTGAGCGCGAGCAGGACCAGCAGGGCCGGGCGGCTCCAGCGCGGGTCGCCTTCCGGACGCCACCACCGGGTGTGGCCACGGGCACGACGTCGGTCGGCGAGGTCGACCGACGTGGGTTCAGGGCCGCCCGGGGGACGGCGTTCGCTGGTGAAGGTCCGGGAGTCCATGCGGATCAGCCTGTGGCTCGACCCTGTGGTGGACCTGTGGCTGACCTAGGGTCTGCCCGTGAACAGCGAGGGTGACCTCGAACTCGGTACGGCCGGGGACGCTGCTGACCCGCACCGCGCCGCCGTGCGCCTGGGCCACCGCCTCGACGATGGCGAGGCCGAGTCCGGTGCTGCCCTCGACACGGGACCGGGAGCTGTCACCCCGGGCGAAGCGGGCGAAGACGTGGTCGAGCAGTTCCCGTGGCACACCGGGCCCGTCGTCCGCAACGGTCAGGCGCGCCGACCCGCCGAGGCGCTCCACCCGCACCGTGACGTGTGTCCCCGCCGGTGTGTGGGTGCGTGCGTTGGTGAGCAGGTTGAGCACGACCTGCTGCAGCCGGTGCCGATCACCGGTGACCTCCACCGGCTCGTCGGGGACGTCGATGCGCCAGTCGTGGTCCGGCCCTGCGGCGTGGGCATCGCCCACCGCCTCGATCACGAGCTGGGTGAGGTCCACCCGATCGCGCGCCAACGGCCGCCCGGCGTCGAGCCGGGCCAGCAGCAGCAGGTCGTCGACGAGCGAGCCCATGCGGTGGGCCTCCGACTCGACCCGGTTCAGGGCGTGGGCGACGTCGGGCGGCAGGGAGTCGCGCTCGTGGCGGGACAGCTCCGCATACCCCTGGATGCTCGCCAGCGGTGAGCGCAGCTCGTGGCTGGCGTCCGCGACGAACTGGCGCACGCGGGTCTCGCTGTCGTGCCGTGCCGTGAGCGCCTCGCCGACGTGGTCCAACAGCTCGTTGAGCGCAGCACCCACCTGGCCGACCTCGGTGCGCCGATCGGTGTCGCGGGGTTGCACCCGCTCGGCCAGGGCGACGGCGCCGGAGTCGAGCGGCAGCCGCGAGACGGCTCCGGCGGTCGCGGCGACCCGACGCAGCGGCCGAAGGTTCGCCCGCGCCAGCCAGGCGCCACCGGCGATGACCGCGGCCAGGCCACCGGCCGACACGACGACGATGATGAGCACCAGCCGGGTCACCGTGTCCTTCACCGGCCGGGTGGACCGCCCGACGATCACCGTGTCGCCGTCGGCGGTGCTGGCCGCCGCCAGCCGGTAGGTGCCCAGCCGACCACCCAGATCCAGTGACGTCGGCCGGTCGCTGAGCCCGGCCTCGCGCAGCCGGCCGGCCTGGGTCGAGGTGAGGGAGAGCTGGTTGCCGGACGGGCCGAGCACCGTCGAGGACACCACCTCCCCGTCCCGGACGGTGACCTCGAGGAAGCCGGCCCCCGGCCCGGGAGGCATCCCCCGGTCGCCGGGGGCGTCAGGGGGCGGGTCCCCTCGGGGGACCCGTGGGCCGGCCGCGCGCATCAGCGCGGCGCCCACCTGGGTGTCCAGCTGGTCCATCAGCGAACCGCCCAACGCGTAGGCGGTCGCGGCACCGGTGAGGACCGACACCACCGTGAAGAGCAACACGGTGGAGGCGACCAGCTTGGTCCGCAGCGTCCACCTCGAGGGCGCACGCGGGCGAAGCCGGGCGGCGGTCACGACGTGGGTTTGAGCACGTACCCGACACCCCGCAGGGTGTGGATCATCGGCTCGCGCCCGGCGTCGATCTTCTTCCTGAGGTAGGAGACGTAGAGCTCCACCACGTTCGCCTGACCGCCGAAGTCGTAGTTCCAGACCCGGTCGAGGATCTGTGCCTTCGAGAGCACCCGCCGCGGGTTGCGCATCAGGTAGCGCAGCAGCTCGAACTCCGTTGCCGTCAAGGAGATCTCGTCGCCGTCCCGCGTCACCTCGTGACTGTCCTCGTCGAGGCAGAGGTCGCCCACCTGCAGGACGGAGTCACCCGAGCCCTGCAGCACGGCTGCCCGCCGCGCCAGGGCCCGGACGCGGGCCACCACCTCCTCGAGGCTGAACGGCTTGGTGACGTAGTCGTCGCCACCCGCGGTCAGTCCGGCCACCCGGTCCTCCACGGCGTCCCGAGCCGTCAGGAACAGCACCGGCAGCGCCGGGTCCTCCTGTCGCACGCGACGGAGCACCTCCAGGCCGCCGAGATCCGGCAGCATCATGTCCAGCACCACGACGTCCGGCCGTGCCGAGCGGGCCAGGCGCACTGCGTCCCTGCCGGTGTTGGCCGCGTGCACCTGCCAGCCCTCGTGCCGCAGCGCCATACCGAGCAGTTCGGTGAGATGGGGCTCGTCGTCCACGACGAGCACCTCCAGGGGCGAACCGTCGGCGCGGGCGAGTTCGGGGGCGGTCGCCGGGTGGGGGGTCACGGCTGGTCCTGGCGGACCGGAGGGACGAGCTGCTGCTCGTGAGCGGTGGTCATGGCCTCAGCCAAGCCGGTCTTGCTGGAAGGGCGATGCGGGATTCCTGTGACCCCGCTGTGAACCGGCTGTGGTCACCGGCCGCACCGGAACCACCGGCACGGGGGCATGATGGATCCGAGGAGGACGGATGGCGATGCAGTGGGGGCGGGATCGGCCGGGCGAGCGAGGGCTCACCTTCGGCCAGGTGGCCGAGGACTACGAGCGCTATCGCCCGGGCTACCCCGAGCAGGTGGTCGACGAGGTGCTGTCGTATGCGGCGGGCCCGGTCCGCACGGCCGTGGAGGTCGGAGCCGGCACCGGCAAGGCGACCCGGCTGTTCGCCCGGCGCGACATCACGGTCACTGCCGTCGAGCCGGATGCCCAGATGCTCGGCGTGCTGCGCCGGGAGACCGCCCGGCTGCCGGTGCACGCCGTGCCGGGCACCTTCGAGTCGTTCGCCACGGCGGAGCGCTTCGACCTGCTCTACTCGGCCGCGGCCTGGCACTGGACCGATCCGGAGACCCGGTGGCAGCGTGCGGCGGAGCTGGTGCATCCCGGCGGGACGCTGGCCTTCTTCGGCAGCCCGACCGACCTGGCCGACCCGGCGCTCCGGGAGGCCGTCGCCGAGGCCCGGCGGACCATCGTCGCGGACGATGACGTCCACCCCCCGGGCGACCGGGAATCGCGGGGTGACCTGCGCTGGCCCGGGACCGAACTGGAGGAGTCGCCGCTCTTTGCCGAGGTGCGTCAGCTGGGCATCGAGCGCCAGGAACGGGTCAGCCGGCACGACTACCTGCACCGCCTGGCCACCGTGTCGGCCTACCTCGTCCTGCCCCCGGACGATCGTGCCGAGGTGCTGAGCCGCATCGGCGTGGTGCTGCCCGACCCGGTGCTCGTCGACGTCACCGTGACCGTGCACCTGGCGCGCCGGCGCTGACGGTCACCCGGGACCGAACCACGGATCGATCCGGACCTGCGTCGGTTCCGGGTGCTCCGCGTCGCTCACCCAGAGGCTGCCCGGGGCCTCCAGCGCCGTCCGCTCCGCCGCCGTGAACCGGTGGGACCCGAGGGGATCGATCCGTCCGACGGCCACCCTGGCCCCCGACGCGTCCTCGCTGTCGGTGACGCGGACGTCATACCGGGGGGTTCCGGACAGGTTGCGCAGCAGGAACGCGCCCGGCTCCGGGTTCTCGATCTGCCAGTGAGGCGTGCCGGCCGCCGCGTCGGCGCGAGCAGTTGCGGGTGCAGGAGCCCCGGGGTCGGCTGGAGCGGACGGGTTGTCAGGGGCGGGAGCGCCGTCCGGGGTGGTCCGCCCAGCGGCATCCGCGATGCGCTGCGCCGCCGCGACCAGCCGGTCGAACGCCTGGGCCATGTGCTCCTGCCGCTGTGCGGCCCGGCGGGCGGCCGCCTCCGAGGCGCGGGAGGTGCGGACCGTCACCACCACGCTGGCGGCGCTGATGAGCACCGCGACGACGGCGATCAGGTCGCCCCAACCGAACGGTCCCATGGCCCTCCTCCGGTCACGCCCGCGCCGCCTCCCGCCGCGAGGGTATGACGGTAGCGCGGTGGGGTGCGTGCGTCCGGACCCACGGCGCTGGGCTGAGGGTCGGGCGCGGGGCGGGCCGTTCGTCAGGCGGGAGTGCGGAACCGGCGCCGGTACTGCTGGGGCGTCAGCCCGCGGACCCGGTGGAAGTGGTGCCGCAGCGTCGCGGCGTTGCCGAAGCCGACGTCGTCGGCGATCCGGTCCACCGACCACGTGCTGGTCTCGAGCAGCTCCTCGGCACGCTGCACCCGTTGCCGGGTCACCCAACTGTGCGGCGAGGACCCCGTCTCGTCACGGAACCGCCGGGCGAACGTGCGAGGGGACATGTGCGCGCGCCGGGCCAGCGCCTCCACGCTCAGGTCGGTGTCGAGGTGCTCCACGACCCAGCCGAGGAGGGGGCCGAGCGTCTCGGCGGCATAGTCCGGCACGGCGCGGGCGATGAACTGCGCCTGCCCGCCGTCGCGGTGCGGAGCCACGACCATCCGTCGGGCCGCGGCGGCCGCGGTCCGGGAGCCGAACTGCTCACGCATCAGGTGCAGCGCCGCGTCCAGGCCGGCCGCGGACCCGGCGCCGGTCACGATCGGCCCGTCCTGGACGTAGAGCACGTCCGGGTCCACCCGGGCCCGCGGAAAGCGCTCTGCCAGCAGGGCGGCGTGCCGCCAGTGCGTGGTGCACCGGCGACCGTCGAGCAGCCCCGCCTCACCCAGGACGAAGGCGCCGGTGCAGTGGGCGAACAGGAGCGCACCCCGGTCGCTCGTCGCGCGGACCAGGTCGATGACCTCCGGTGCGGAGCCGGCGAGGAAGCGTCGGTTGGGGGCCACGCAGACCAGGTCCGCGTCGGCCGCCTCCTCGAGGCCGTGTTCGACGTAGAGGTCGAACCCGGACGCGGTCGCCACCCGCCCGGGACGGGGTGTGACGACCACGAAGTCGAAGACGGGGTTGTCGTCCTCGGGGTGGTAGGGCTCGGCCCAGACCTCGCACATCGCCCCGAGCCCGAACGGCTCCGCCGCGTCCTGCACCACCACCGCCACCTTGCGCACGGCCCCAGCCTGCCGTGAATGTGGCAGGAAATCAATGGATGATGGCATTACTGCCACTCGTGGCAGGAAACTTATGAGCGCACGATTACTGCCATGAACCTGCTGATCATCATCCTCGCCGTCACGGCGCTCACCGCGATCTGCTGGGGAGTGCTCGCGTTCTACGAGTTCGTCCAGCGGGACGGCTACGGCCACAACCCGCTGCCGGAGCGGCCCGGTCACGACCACGACGACCACTGGCGACGCGCGGCGTGAGCCTGCGCGCGCCCGGGAACCGGAGGGCGTCGTCGGACACCCGAGCGGTCCGTGCCCGTGAGGTCCTAGGCTGCACGCGTGCAGCCCACGATGCTCGGTGACCTTCTCGACGTGCCGCCGCCCGCGGTGGACGCCGCACTGGCGGGCCGGCTGGCCCGGGACCTGTTCGGCGTGGAGGGGGCGGTCACCCCGCTCGGCGGGGAGCGCGACCGCAACTTCCGGATCGCCTCGCCCGACGAGGGTGACTGGGTGC
This sequence comes from uncultured Ornithinicoccus sp., assembly GCA_964425155.1. Classification (GTDB taxonomy): domain Bacteria; phylum Actinomycetota; class Actinomycetes; order Actinomycetales; family Dermatophilaceae; genus Segeticoccus. Next base: position 9,882 of record CAYRLV010000014.1, read on the forward strand.
TCAAGGTGGTGCACCCGCGCGAGGACCCGGCGGTCACGGACCTGCAGAGCGTGGTGCTCGAGCGGCTGCGGACGCGCAGCCCCGGCCTGCCCGTGCCCCGGGTCCGGCGGCCGCTCGCCGGGGCCGACCCCACGGCGACCTGGACCGACCCGTCGGGCGCCGCGGGCACGGAGCCACTGCGGGTCCGGATGTACTCGTACCTCGCGGGTGTCCCGGTCTCGCGCGGCCCGCTGGGGCCGGAGCTGGCCCGGGGAGTCGGCACCCTGGTGGGGGAGCTCGACCTCGCGCTGGCCGAGCTGTCCCACCCGGGTCAGGAGCAGGACCTGGCCTGGGACGCGCACCGGGTGCGCCGGGTCGAGCCGCTCGTGCCGGACCTCCCGGCGGAGGACCGTCCGGCGGTGCAGTGGGCGCTCGACCGGATGATGGACCACGCCGATCCGATCGTGACGGGCCTGCGGCGCCAGGTGATCCACAACGATGCGAACCTGGACAACCTGCTGACCCGCGCGGTCGGCGACGCCGAGGTCGTCGGCCTCATCGACTTCGGCGACATGCTGCGCGGCCCGCTGGTGCAGGACGCCGCGACAGCCGCCGCCTACCAGCTGCGCGACGGAGGGCACCCGATGGCCGGGCCGGCGGACGTGCTGGAGGGCTACCAGCAACGGATCCGCTTGGAGCCGGAGGAGATCGAGGTGTTCGTCGACCTCGTCGCCGCACGGTGGGTGCTGACCACCACCATCACGGACTGGCGCGCGAGACAGCAGCCCGACAACCGCGACTACATCGTGCGCAACAGCGCGGCCGCGCGATCCGGTCTCCACCGGTTGCGGGAGCTCGGTTGGGCCGCGGCGGACCGCTACGTGCGCGAGCGGGTCGGGGCCGCGGCATGACTCACCCCACGAAGTTCTCCGCTGCGCTCCGATACTTCGCGGGGGCCCCGGTATGAATCGACCCCGCATGGCCAATGCCTTCGACCCCACCGGTGACGTCGACCTGGCCGAGCGCGAGGCCGACCTGGTGGCGCGGCGGGGCAGCCGCCTGGGTGGCGCCTACCGTCTGTTCTACCGGCGACCCGTGCACCTGGTGCGCGGCGAGGGCGTGCGGCTGTTCGACCCGGACGGCCAGTCCTACCTCGACGCGTACAACAACGTCGCGTGCGTCGGCCACGGTCACCCCCGTGTGGTCCGGGCGATGGCCGAGCAGGCCGCGCTCCTGAACACGCACACGCGCTACCTCACCGACGGGATCATCGAGTATGCCGAGCGGTTGCTCGCGCACTTCCCGTCACCGCTGTCCCGACTCACCCTGACCTGCACCGGGAGCGAGGCCAACGACCTCGCCTACCGGATGGCCCGCACGGTCACCGGTGGTGACGGGGTGATCGTCACCGACCACGCCTACCACGGGGTGACCACGGCGGTCGCGCAGATGTCGCCGTCCCTCGGGCTGGGAGTCGGTGAGCTCGTGCGCACCGTCCCTCCGCCCGACCCGCACGAGCAGCGGGGACCGGCCGGTGAGGTCTTCGCGTCCGATGTCGCGGCCGCCGTCTCCGACCTCGAGTCGGCCGGGGTGCGCCCGGCGATGCTGCTGGTCGACACGATCCTGTCGAGCGACGGCGTGCTGCCGGACCCGGCCGGTTCGTTGGCCCCGGCGGCCGAGCAGATCCGTTCGCGCGGAGGCCTGTTCGTCGCCGACGAGGTCCAGGCAGGGTTCGCCCGGCTCGGACCGGCGATGTGGGGATTCGAGCGGCACGACCTGCGACCCGACCTGGTCACCCTGGGCAAGCCGATGGGCAACGGCTACCCCATGGCGGGCGTCGTCACGACCGCGGAGATCGCCGACGAGTTCGGCCGGACCACGCGCTACTTCAACACGTTCGGTGGCAACCCGGTCGCGTGCGCCGTCGGAACGGCGGTCCTCGACGTCATCGAGGGCGAAGGGCTGCGGGAACACGTCGCCGCCGTGGGTGCGCACCTCGAGTCTGGCCTGCGCGAGCTCGCGGACGCGCACGAGATGCTCGGCGAGGTCCGTGCCGCCGGCCTGTTCGCGGGCGTCGACGTGGTGCGCGACGCGGCCCCGGCCCCCGACCTGGCGGACGAGGTCGTCAACGGCCTGCGGGAGCGCCGGGTGCTCGTGAGCACCAGCGGGCCGCAGGAGGAGGTGCTCAAGATCCGGCCACCGCTGGTCTTCGGGCGCGCCGACGCGGACGAGTTGCTGGCGGCGCTCGACGCGGTCCTGGTCGACCTGCGCGACCACACCGCCCGCGCGCCCGAGGGCCGCGCCGCGAGCGACGGGTCGGAGCACCCGGCCGGGCCGGCGAACTAGCCCGGTGTCCCACGCCGCGGCACGCCCCGAGGGTGTGTCGCGGCTGCCCGCCCGGGTCCGGGCGGGCTACGGGATGGGGAGCGTCGCGACCGGCGCCTTCGGCACGGTGCCGGGACTGATGCTGCTGCCCTACCTCACCGACACCGTGGGGATCGCCGCCGGCCTGGCCGGCGTGATCGTGTTCGCGCCCAAGGCCTGGGACGTGGTGCTCAACCCGGTGGCCGGACGGATCAGCGACCGCCGGGCGGTCACCAGCGGTGCGGCGGGGCCGCGACGGCCCTTCCTCATCCGGGCCGGGACGGCGCTGGCCCTCGCCTTCGCCCTGCTGTTCGCCGGCCCGGCGGTGGGCCGTGCCGCCGAAGCCGTCTGGGTCGTGGTCTGGTTCCTCGCCTGCGCCACCGCCTACGCGTTCTTCCAGGTGCCGTACGTGGCCATGCCGGCGGAGCTGACCGACTCCTACGCCGAGCGCACCCGGCTGATGACCTGGCGCGTCTCGCTCCTCGCCCTGACCATCCTGCTGACCGGGGCGAGCGCGCCGGCGATCCGCGACGCGGTCGGCGGGCGGCACGGCTACCGGCTGATGGGGATCGCGGTCGCCGCCGTCATCCTGGTGGGCGTGCTGGGTGCCTGGCGCGGCACCGCCGGGGCGCCGTCGCGCGCGGTGGTGTCCGGGAGCGGCACGCTGGGGGAGCAACTGCGCGTGGTGGCCGCGGCGACCGACTTCCGGAACCTGCTCACGACCTTCGTCCTGCAGGCCCTCGCCACGGGCGCGATGCTCGCCGGCGTCGACTACGTCTCGCGCTACGTCCTCGGCGGATCCGGCGCGTCCACAGTCCTGTTCGTCTGTTTCGTGGGACCGGCGCTGCTGCTGACACCGGTCTGGCGCCGGGTCGGCGACCGGGTGGGCAAGCGGGGCGGCTACGTCGCCGCGTCGATCCTCCTGGCCGCCGGAGCCCTCGCCCTCGTCGCGGCCCGCAGCCTCCCCGCAGCCGGCGTCTACGCGGCGACGGCACTCGTCGGCGTGGGTTATGCCGGGGCACAGGTGTTCCCGCTCGCCATGCTCGCCGACGCGGCCGCCGTCGACGCGGCCCGCACCGGCACCGGCCGGGTCGGCGTCTTCACCGGCGTCTGGACCGCCGGTGAGACGCTCGGGCTCGCCCTGGGACCGGGGCTGTATGCCGTGTGCCTCGCCCTGGGCGGGTACGTGTCGTCCTCGGGCGGCGGCACGGTGGACCAGCCCGGCTCGGCAGTCACCGCCATCGTGCTGGGGTTCTCGGTCGTGCCGGCCGCGCTCACCCTGGTCAGCCTGGTGTGGCTGCGCCGCTACGCGCTGACCGCGGAGCTGGTGGACCGCTACCGCTCGACCGGCCCGACGGCCGGGACCATCGCCCCCGACCCCGGAGAGGACCCCGCATGAGACACCC
>CAYRLV010000014.1:13730-24617 GCA_964425155.1 uncultured Ornithinicoccus sp.
GGACCCCGCATGAGACACCCTGTGGGCACCGACCCCGTGCTCGAGCAACTGGCCCGGTTGCAGGCCGCCGACCTGCCGGTGCGGGGCGGGCGCACACTCGCCTACGTCTACGACAGCGGGCTCGACCGGGCCGACGAGGTGGGCAGGGCCGCGGTCGCCGCCTACGCCGGCAGCAACGCGCTGGACCCGACCGCGTTCCCCAGCCTGCTGCGGATGGAGAACGAGCTGGTCGGCCGGGCAGCCGATCTGCTCGACGCCCCTGACACCGCCGTCGGCAACGTGACCTCGGGCGGCACCGAGTCGGTGCTGCTCGCCGTCCAGGGAGCCCGCGACTCCCGGCCGGACCTCGACCGGCCGCGGATGGTGCTGCCGGAGACCGCGCACGCCGCGTTCCACAAGGCGGCCCACTACTTCGCGGTCGAACCGGTGCCGGTCCCGGTCGACCCCCACACCTTCCGGCCGGACCCCGACGACGTGGCCCAGGCGATCGACGACGGCACGGTGCTCGTCGTGGCCTCCGCGCCGTCCTACGCGCACGGTGTCGTCGACCCGGTCGAGGGCATCGCGGCGGCCGCGGCGGCGCGAGGCGTCCGGTGCCACGTCGACGCCTGCATCGGCGGCTGGGTGCTGCCCTACGCGGCCCGGCTCGGCCGGACCGTCCCGCCCTGGACCTTCGCGGTGGAGGGGGTCACGAGCATCTCGGTCGACCTGCACAAGTACGCCTACGCACCGAAGGGCACCTCGGTGCTGCTGCACCGCGACCCCGGCCTGCGCGGCCCGCAGTTCTTCGCCAGCGCCTCGTGGCCCGGCTACACCATGCTGAACAGCACGATGCAGTCCACCAGGTCCGGGGGACCGGTGGCCGGCGCCTGGTCGGTGCTCCAGGCCATCGGTGACGAGGGCTACCTCGAGCTGGCCCGACGCGCCCTGGAGGCGATCGACCGGATCGTGGCGTCGCTCGAGGACATCCCGCAGCTGCGGGTGCTGGCCCACCCGGACAGCACCCTGCTCGCGCTCGGCACCGACGGGTCGTGTGACGTGTTCACCCTGGCGGACGAGCTGGGGGAGCGCGGCTGGTTCGTCCAACCCCAGCTGCGGTTCGGCGAGCTGCCCGCCTCCCTCCACCTGTCCGTCAGCGCGGCGACCGCCGGCCACCTGGCCGATCTCGACCACGCCCTGCGTGCCGCGGTGGACGCGGCGGTGGCGGCCGGGCCGGCGACCGTGCCCGCGGACGTGGCGGAGGCTGTCGGCCGGCTCGATCCGGCGGCCGTGCGGGGTGCCGGGTTCGAGCAGCTGCTCGCCCTCGCCGGGATCGCCCTGGACGACGGTCTGCCGGACCGGATGGCGCCGGTCAACGCCCTGCTCGACCTGGCGCCACCGGCGGTCCGGGAAGCGGTGCTCCTCACCTTCCTCGACCGGTTGTCGACACCCGTTCGCGGCCGGTGACGGCCGCGCGCGGCACGGGTGCGCACCCGTCATACGGTGGGCGCAGGAGCCGGCCGTCGGGGCCGGCGGAGCGCACCGTGGAGCGACGATCGTGGAACCACCCTCCCCAGCAGCCGGCGCCGGGACCGAGGCGGAGGCCCCGCCGTGGCAGCCGGACCGGCGGACCTTCGTCACCGGTGTCGGTGTGGTCGGGCTCGGCTGCCTGGCCGGCGCCGGTCTCAGCGGGTGCGGTGGCGGCGAGGCGGACGAGGAGTTCACGCCGTTCGACCTCAAGGCGGCCGACGTCCCCGAGGGTGAGGGCGTGGTGGACACCCAGCACATCACCGTGGTGACCCAGCCGAAGTCGGGTGTGTTCAAGGCGTTCTCGGCGATCTGCACGCACCAGGGCTGCACCGTCACGCACGTCGCCGACGGCACCATCGACTGCCCCTGCCACGGCAGCAAGTTCGCCGTCGCGGACGGGTCGGTGGTCCAGGGACCGGCCCCGAGGCCGCTGCCGGCCCGGACGGTGACCCGGAACGGCGACACCCTGCACATCAGCTGAGGCCAGCTCGCCGGTCAACCGGTCTGCAGGCTGCGGACCTCCAGGCCGTCGGGTTCGATGGCGATGGCGACGTCGACCCCGTCGACGACGAGGTCGAGCTGGTAGCGCCCCGGCATCCGGGCCGTGATCCGCGCCGTCTGCAGCGTGCGCCCGGTGAGGCCGGCCAGCACCCGGTTGATGTCGGACGCCTCGGTCGCGAGGGCCCGACCGCCGGGTGTCCGCCGGTAGACCGCGGTGACCAGACGCTCGGTCTCGGCCCGGCCCAGCTGCCGGGCACGCCCGGTCTCCAGCGCCAGCACGCAGACCCGTTCGAGGTCCGGCAGCCGGTCCGGCGGCACGCTGCCGGAGGTCGCCGCCCGGACCAGCTCGTCATACGGTCCGCGGCGCTCGTCGGGCAGCACCGCAGCGAAGGCGGTCGCCACCTCGGCGACGGCGACCGCCTCCTCGTCGGAGAGGTGCACCGGCTCCTCGCCGGTCAACGAGCACCCTTCTGCTCGGCCTCGGCGAAGATGGCCGCGGCCTCGTGCTCGAAGCTCCCGGTCTCGATCGGGCAGTGGATGCCGCACTCCTTGGGAGCGTTGGTCTCCCACCACCACCGGCCGGCTCGGTCGTTCTCGCCGGCCCGGATCGGCCGGGTGCACGGGGCGCAGCCGAAGCTCGTGTAGCCCTGCGCGTACAGCGGGTGCACCGGGACGTCGTTCTCCTCGAGGTAGGCCTTGACCTCGTCACCCTCCCAGTCCGCCAGGGCGTTGACCTTCACGATGCCCTCGTGGTCGTGGTCCAGCTCCACCTTCTTGATCGCCGCGCGGGACGCCCACTGGTCACGGCGCAGCCCGGTGAACCACGCGTCCAGGCCCTGCAGCGCCTTCACCAGCGGCCGGACCTTGCGGATCTGGCAGCACAGCATCCGCTCCGGCACCGAGTTGCGGAACAGGTTGGGTCCACGCCGACGCACCATCGCCTCGATCTCGGCGGCGTCCGGGAAGAGCACGTCCCACTGCGTCCTCGGGTAGTGCGCGCGCACCTCGTCGATGAAGTCGTACGTCTCCTGCGGGAGCCGACCGGTGTCGACGGTGATCACCCGGACGTCGGGCTTGATCCTGGCGGCCATGTCGAGCACCGCCATCCCGTCCTCCTGGAGGGCGGTCACGATCGCGATGCGGTCACCGAAGGTCTCGAGCGACCACTCGATGACGTCCTCGGGCTCCTGGTCGTCCAGGTCGACGGCGATCTCGCCGATCTCCAGGTCGTCGAAGACCACGCGGTCGTCGGTGGGTGCGGGGGCCAGATCCAGTGTGGTCATGCCTTGTTCCTTGTCTCTTCGCGAAAAGTCGATGGGGTCAGCCGCCGGACAGCGCGGCGACGAGGACGATGTCGACGCCGGGCTGGACCGGTGTCCGCAGACCCTCGAGGCCCCGCACGTCCTCGTCGCCGATCGCGACGAGGTAGGAGCCGCTCACGGCTCCGTCCGGAAACACGGTCTCCTTGAACGGCGGAAAGCGGTCGGCGACGGCCTGCAGCGCCTGCCCCACGGTGGAGGCCCGGGTCTCGATCCGGTCCTGGCCGTCCACGAGGGACAACAGCGTGCCCGGCACGCGGACGCCCACGCTGGTGTCGACCTGCTCCTCGGTCACCTCCGCGTTGTTCGCGATGGCGATCAGCTCGGTGTCGGAGTGTGCGTTGCAGAAGTCGCCGAGCGTGAATCCGATCTCGTTGCGCCGGTTTCGCTCCGCGAGCCAGGCTCCGACCAGCCGGTCCATGACGCCGTTGATCTCGCCGGTGGGCACCCGGCGCAGCAGGCGACGGCCGATGGCGCTGCGGGTGCCGAGTCCTCCGCCCACGGTCAGGTCATAGGCCTCGACCCGCTCGTCCGACCCGGCGACGCGGGTGGTGGTGCCCTGCAGCCCGATCTCGCCGACCCAGTGCTGGGCGCAGGCGTGGGGGCAACCGTCCACGTGGACCGCCAGGTCACCGATGGCGTCCGCGCCGTAGTGGTCGGTGAGCTCGTCGAGCATCTCCTCGAGCTTGCCCTTGGTCTCGGCCACCGAGTAGTTGCAGAACTGGTGGCTGGTGCAGGCCAGCGACCGGCCGAACGCCCGACCGCGGTCGATGTCGAGGCCGATGCCGCGCAGGGTCTCGCGGACCTCGTCCAGCCGGTCGGTCGGCACGTTGCCGAGGATGAAGTTCTGCTGCCGGGTGAACCGCACGTCACCGCCATAGCCGTCGGCCAGGTCGGCCAGCGTCTCCAGCCCGGTCCCGGTGACCCGCCCGGACGGCACCGGCACCCCGACGGAGACCAGTCCCGGCTCCCGCTGGGGCTGCACGCCCAGGTGGTCGGCGTCCCTCGTCGGCTCGGGGGCCACGCCGTCCTCGAGCGGGCGGCCCAGCGCCTCCTCGATCTTGGCGCGCATGCCGGCGGGCCCGTAGTCGTCCATCATGAACTTGATCCGGGCCTTGGCGCGCGAGATCCGGTAGCGCAGGTCACGCTGCCAGGCGTTGGTGACCGCCTCCAGCACCTCGACCACCTCGTCGCGCGGGATGAACACCCCGACGTCGCGCGAGATCCGCGGGGTGTTGGTCATCCCGCCGCCGATGCGCAGCGCGAAGCCCTCCCGGCCGTCCCGGACGACGGCGATGAGCGCGACGTCGGAGATCTCCGGTGCGTTGCACTGCGCGGCGCAGGCGGCGATCGTGTACTTGTGCTTGCGCGGCAGGTTCGAGAACTCGGGGTTGCCGTAGAAGTGGTCGGCCACCTCGCGGATGACCGGAGCGACGTCGAAGGGCTCGTCGGCCGCCAGCCCGGCCACCGGGCACCCGGTGATGTTGCGGACGGTGTCCCCTTCGCCGCCGTTCGTGGTCAACCCGGCTGCCTCGATGTCGGCCATGACCGACGGCAGCCGGTCCAACGCCACCCAGTGCAGCTGGATGCCCTGCCTGGTGGTCAGTTCCGCCTCGTCGCGGCCGTACTCCTGGGCGATCCTGCCGAGCGCGCGGACCTGGTCCGCGGTCACCAGCCCGCCGGCCACTTTCACGCGCACCATGAAGGTGCCGATCTTGGGCTTGTCGTGGGCCAGCGCCCACCAGTAGAGGCGGACGATGTCCTCCTCCGGGATGTCCTCGTAGCCGCGGGCGATCAGCTCGGGGAGCTCCTCGCGGACGTTCATGGGCGGACGGTCGCGTTTCAGCCGCTCGATGTAGTTGCGCTTGTAGACCAGGTCCCAGTCCGGTGCCGGTCGGTCGGCACGGGAACGTCTGGGGCGCGCGGTCACTGCGGACATGGGTCCTCCGGGGGCAAGTCGCGGATGAGGTGCGGGGTGCCGCGAGGAGCGCACCCTCCGTGCCGGCCCGCGGCACGGCGGACGTGTTCGGCAGTGTGTCGCGGAGGTGACTCGCTCGCGGCTAGGCCATCGGCCGACACTGGCAGAGCATGGGGATCATCGCCCCCACCAGTCCGGCTCGTCGCGAACGAATCATGATGGTAACCATAACGACGAGTCATGCGTTCGTGACCAGCCGTCTCACTCTGCAGACAGACGGGCGGTGGGGCACGGCCGGTCCGCACCTGCCCGAACCAAGGCGGCTGCCCCGCATACCGGACCCTAAGGTGGAGTCGTGGCCGATCCGTCCTCCTACCGACCCCAGCCGGGGGAGATCCCCGTCGATCCCGGGGTCTACCGCTTCCGCGACAAGGACGGCCGGGTCATCTACGTCGGGAAGGCCAAGTCGCTGCGGTCCCGGCTGTCCTCCTACTTCCAGGACATCGCTGCGCTGCACCCGCGGACGCGCACGATGGTCACCACCGGCGCCAGCGTCGAGTGGACGGTGGTGCGCACCGAGGTCGAGGCGCTGCAGCTCGAGTACACCTGGATCAAGGAGTTCGACCCGCGGTTCAACGTCAAGTACCGCGACGACAAGTCCTACCCCTACCTGGCGGTGACGCTGGGGGAGGAGTTCCCCCGGGCGCAGGTGATGCGCGGCGCCAAGCGCAAGGGCACGCGCTACTTCGGCCCCTACGGGCACGCGTGGGCCATCCGCGAGACCCTCGACCAGTTGCTCCGCGTCTTCCCGATGCGCACCTGCAGCGGCGGCGTGTTCAAGCGCGCGCACCAGGTGGGCCGGCCCTGCCTGCTCGGCTACATCGACAAGTGCTCGGCGCCCTGCGTGGGGCGGGTGAGTGCCGACGAGCACCGCGCCATCGCCGAGGAGTTCTGCGACTTCATGGCCGGCAACACCGGCAAGTTCACCCGCCGGCTGGAGCGGCAGATGAAGGAGGCGTCGGACCGGCTCGACTTCGAGACGGCGGCCCGGTTGCGCGACGACCTGACGGCGATGCAACGCGCGCTGGAGAAGTCGGCCGTCGTGCTGCCCGACGCCACGGACGCCGACGTGTTCGCCCTGGCCGAGGACGAGCTCGAGGCCGCGGTGCAGGTCTTCCACGTGCGCGGCGGGCGCGTGCGGGGTCAGCGCGGCTGGGTGGTCGAGAAGGTCGACGAGCAGCTCCCCGCGCTGGTCGAGCACCTCGTGCAACAGGTGTATGGCGGGGAGTCGCCGGAGGGTGTCCCTCGCGAGGTCCTCGTCCCCGCCCTGCCGCCGGACGCGGACGCGGTCGCCGAGTGGCTGGGGGAGCGGCGCGGCGCCCGGGTCGACCTGCGCGTGCCCCGGCGCGGCGACAAACGGACCCTGATGGAGACCGTGGAGCGCAACGCGCAGCAGGCGCTGGCGCGGCACAAGGTGGCGCGGGCCGGCGACCTGACGCTGCGCAGCCAGGCGCTGGAGGAGCTCCAGGAGAACCTCGAGCTCGCCGAGGCGCCGTTGCGGGTCGAGTGCTTCGACGTCAGCCACGTCCAGGGCACCAACGTCGTGGCGTCCATGGTGGTGTTCGAGGACGGCCTGCCGCGCAAGGGCGAGTACCGCCGGTTCATCATCCGCGGTGGGGCCGAGGGGACCCCGCTGGCCGGCCGCACCGACGACACCGCGGCCATGCACGAGGTCCTCACCCGCCGGTTCCGCCGCTACATCGAGGAATCACCCCACGAAGTTCTCCGCTCCTTCGTCGCTCCGATACTTCGCGGGGACCCCGAGGAGTCCAGCGAGTCGTCCGACATCGAGGGCGCCGATGCACCCCAGGAGTCGCCCCGGGAGGGCGGCCGGTCCGGGCCGATCGACCCGGAGACCGGGCGGCCCCGCCGGTTCGCCTACCCGCCGCAGCTCGTGGTCGTGGACGGCGGACTGCCCCAGGTGAACGCCGCGGCCGCCGCGCTGCGCGAGCTCGGCGTGGACGACGTCGCGGTCGTCGGCCTGGCCAAGCGGCTGGAGGAGGTCTGGCTCCCGGGTCAGGACTTCCCGGTGATCCTGCCGCGCACCAGCGAGGGTCTCTACCTGCTGCAACGGGTGCGGGACGAGGCGCACCGGTTCGCCATCACCTTCCACCGCCAGCGCCGCTCCAAGGCGATGACCGCCAGCGTGCTCGACGACATCCCCGGGCTGGGCGCCACCCGTCGCAAGGCGCTGCTGCGGCACTTCGGGTCGGTCAAGAAGGTCCGGGCGGCGACCGAGGAGGAGATCCGCCAGGTTCACGGCATCGGACCGGCTCTGGCTGGCACCATTCATCGTGTACTGCGTGACGACAAGCCCGCCGAGCCGTCGGTGAACGTCACGACCGGTGAGGTACTCGACTAGGTGCAGGAGGACCAGGTGAGCGAGCAGGGCGCTTCCGACCTCGCAGGACAGAGTCCGCAGGCCTCGGGGGGACACCCCGAGGGGCCGGAGCACGTGGTGCCCGACGACACCGAGATCGTCATCGTCACGGGCATGAGCGGGGCCGGTCGCACCACGGCGGCCAACGTCCTGGAGGACCATGGCTGGTACGTCGTCGACAACCTCCCGCCGCAGATGCTGCTGCCGCTGGTCCAGCTGGCCAGCCGGTCCCAGGGGGAGGTGACGCGCCTGGCCGCGGTCGTCGACGTGCGGGCCCGCAACTTCTTCGCCGAGTTCCACTCCGCCCTGGTGACCCTGCGCAGCCACGGATGGCACGTGACCGTGGTGTTCATGGAGGCCACCGACCAGGCGCTGGTGCGACGGTTCGAGTCGGTCCGCCGGCCGCACCCCCTGCAGGGCCACGGGCCGATGCTCGACGGCATCCGCAAGGAGCGGGACATGCTCGGCGATCTGAGGTCCGACGCCGACGTGCTCATCGACACCTCCGGCCTCAACGTCCACCAGCTGTCCGCCAAGGTGGACGAGGTGCTCGGCACCTCCGCCGGCCCGCGGTTGCGGATCGCCATCATGTCGTTCGGGTTCAAGTACGGCATCCCGCTGGACGCCGACCTGGTCTTCGACATGCGCTTCCTGCCCAACCCGTTCTGGATCCCCGAGCTGCGCAACTTCACCGGCCAGGACGAGGCGGTGGCCGAGTTCGTCATGGCGCAAAAGGGTGCCCTCGAGTTCCTCGACCGGGTCGTCGACCTGTGCGGGCCGATGCTCGCGGGCTACCAGCGCGAGGGCCGGCGCTACATCACCATCGCCGTGGGATGCACCGGGGGCAAGCACCGGTCGGTGGCGATGGCCGAGGCGCTCGCACCCAGACTCGCCGGCGACGACGTCGGCACCATCGTGGTCCACCGGGACCTGGGGCGCGAATGACCACCATCGCGATGAGCACCTGTTCCGTCGCCGTGCCGGGACCGCGGGCATGAGCCGGCGGCCCGCGGTCGCGGCCCTCGGCGGCGGCCACGGACTGGCGGCGTCGCTGTCCGCGCTGCGGCTGGTCACCGACCGGATCACGGCGATCGTGACGGTGGCCGACGACGGCGGCTCGAGCGGGCGGCTGCGCCGGGAGTTCGACGTGTTGCCGCCGGGGGACCTGCGGATGGCGCTCGCCGCGCTCACCGACGACACCGAGTGGGGCCACCAGTGGAGCGACGTGCTGCAGCACCGGTTCGCCGGCAAGGGCGAGCTCGGCGGTCACGCGCTCGGCAACCTGCTGATCACCTCGCTGTGGGACCTGCTCGGTGATCCCGTGGCCGGGCTCGACCTGGTGGCCCGGCTGCTCAACGCCCGCGGTCGGGTGCTCCCGATGGCTTCGGTGCCCCTCGACATCGAGGCCAGCGTGCTCGGCGCCGATCCGCGCCGGCCGGACGAAGTCACCTCGGTCCGGGGGCAGTACGCCGTCGCGACCACGACCGGCAAGGTCCTCGGCGTCCGGCTGCTGCCGGACGAGCCGCCAGCCTGCACGGAGGCGGTCGCCGCCATCCACGAGGCCGACTGGGTCGTCCTCGGACCCGGCTCCTGGTTCACGTCGGTGATGCCGCACCTGCTGGTCCCGAAGCTCCGGGACGCCCTCGTCAACACGTCGGCCAAGAAGATGCTCACCCTGAACCTGCTGATGAACGACGTGGAGACAGAAGGGTTCTCGGCGGCGGACCATCTCGAGGTGCTCGCCGCGCACGCCCCCGAGCTGCACCTCGACGTCGTGCTGGCCGATCCGTCCACGGTGGAGGACTCCGGCGACCTGCTGCGCCGGGTGGCAAGCGGCGTGGGGGCCGAGGTCGTGATCTCCCCCGTCGCCGATCTGGACCAGCCGGGACAGCACGACTCGCTGCGCCTCGCCGCGGCCTACCGCGACGTCGTGGAGTGACGGCGTCTTGCGCGGCCCCCTGACGTGACGGAGGGTGGGGCGGCCGGGCAGGTGAGATGATGGCGGTTCGGTTGGGGAGGGACGCCGAGGTTTGGCGCACCGTGACAGGACGAGGAATGGCAGGATGACGCGAATGGCGATGACGGCAAGGGTCAAGGACGAGTTGAGCCGACTCCAGGTCACCAAGACCTGCTGCCGCAAGGCCGAGGTGTCGGCGACGCTGCGGTTCGCCGGGGGCCTGCACATCATCAGCGGGCGGATCGTGATCGAGGCCGAGCTCGACACCGCCAACGCCGCTCGCCGGCTGCGCCGCGAGATCGCCGACGTCTACGGTCACACCAGCGAGATGGTGGTGGTCGCCGCTGGGGGGCTGCGCCGCGGCAGCCGCTACGTGGTGCGCGTGGTGCAGGACGGCGAGGCGTTGGCCCGGCAGACCGGGCTCATCGACACCCGCGGCCGACCGGTGCGCGGCCTGCCTCCCCGGGTGGTCAACGGATCGGTGTGTGACGCCGAGGCGGCGTGGCGCGGCGCGTTCCTCGCGCACGGGTCGCTGACCGAGCCGGGGCGTTCCTCGGCGCTGGAGGTCACCTGTCCGGGCCCGGAGGCCGCACTCGCGTTGGTCGGCGCGGCACGGCGCCTGGAGGTCCAGGCCAAGGCCCGCGAGGTGCGTGGTGTGGACCGGGTCGTGATCCGTGACGGCGACACCATCGGCGCGATCCTCACGCGGCTGGGGGCCCACGACGCGGTGCTCGCCTGGGAGGAGCGCCGGATGCGGCGGGAGGTCCGCGCCACCGCCAACCGGCTCGCCAACTTCGACGACGCGAACCTGCGCCGCTCCGCCCGGGCGGCGGTCGCGGCCGGCGCGCGCGTCTCCCGGGCCCTGGAGATCCTGGGCGACGACGTCCCCGAGCACCTGCGGGAGGCGGGCTCGCTGCGGGTGAAGCACAAGCAGGCCAGCCTGGAGGAGCTCGGCCAGCTGGCCGAGCCGCCGATGACCAAGGACGCCGTGGCCGGCCGGATCCGCCGGTTGCTCGCGATGGCCGACAAGCGCGCCGCCGACCTGGGGATCCCGGGCACGGACGCCAACCTCACCCCGGAGATGCTCGAAGGCTGACCCGGTAGCGACTCCTGCCGAGCAGCCGCGGCGAAGGACACCGCGGCGACGACCAGCGGCGACGATGGAGCGGAGCGACCCTGCCGCCGAGGAGCCGCGGCGAAGGACACCGCGGCGACGACCAGCGGCGACGATGGAGCGGAGCGA
>CAYRLV010000015.1:0-2640 GCA_964425155.1 uncultured Ornithinicoccus sp.
AGCACGCCGTGATCGACCTGCTCGAGGAGGCCCGGGCGCTGGAGATGCACGAGCGACTGGACACGCTGCAGCGCGGCCGTTTCCAGCCGTCCGCGCTGCTCGCCGCAGCCACCAACCACGCGAGCCTCGGCTGGCCGGACGCCGGTCGGCTCGAGCCGGGCGCCCGCGCCGACCTGGTCGCGGTGCGGCTCGACACGCCACGCACCGCCGGGTCCGATCCCGCGCAGGTGCTGCTCTCGGCGACCGCCTCCGACGTCGACACGGTGGTCACCGGCGGGTGCACGGTGGTCGCCGGCGGTCGCCACGCCCTCGGCGACGTGGGAGCGTTGCTGTGCGACGCCATCGCACCGTTCTGGGACACCGCATCCGTCGAGCCAGGGAGGACTCCATGACCAGCACCCTCGTGACCGGCATCGCCGAGCTCGTGACCAACGACCCGACCCTCGAGGGGGCGGACCACTCCGAGGGCCTCGGCCTGGTGCGCGACGCGGCACTCGTCGTGGCCGACGGCACCGTCGAGTGGGTCGGCGCGGGGACGGACGCGCCGGACGCCGACGCCCGCATCGACGTCGAGGGCCGCGCGGTCATCCCGGGGTTCGTCGACAGTCACTCCCACCTCGTCTTCGCCGGCGACCGGTCGGCCGAGTTCGCCGCGCGGATGACCGGCGCGCCCTACGACGGCGGTGGCATCGCCAACTCGGTGGACGCCACGAGGGCGGCCACCGAGGACGAGCTGCGTGCCCTCGTCGCGCGCCGGATGTCCGAGATGCGCGCCCAGGGCACGACGACCACCGAGATCAAGAGCGGCTACGGGCTGACCGTCGACGACGAGGTGAAGGCGCTGCGAGTCGCCAGCGAGTTCACCTCGGAGAGCACGTATCTCGGCGGCCACGTCGTGCCGGCGGAGTATGCCGACCGGCGCGCCGACTACGTCGAGCTGGTGGCCGGTGAGATGCTGCAGGCCTGCGCGCCGCACGCCAAGTGGGTGGACGTCTTCTGCGAGCCGAACAGCGCGCACGCCTTCACCGGCGACGAGTCCCGCGTCATCCTCGAGGCCGGACGGGACGCCGGCCTCCTGCTGCGCGTGCACGGCAACCAGCTCGGTCCCGGCCCCGGCGTCCAACTGGCGGTCGAACTGGGTGCCCGCAGCGTGGACCACTGCACCTACCTGTCCGACGACGATGTTGCGGCCCTCGCCGACGCAGCCGACACGACCGTCGCCACCCTGCTGCCGGGTGTCGAGTTCTCCACGAAGTCGCCCTATCCCGACGCGCGGGCCCTCGTCGACGCCGGCGTCACGATCGCCCTCGCCTGCGACTGCAACCCCGGGACCTGCTACTCCTCCTCGGTGCCGTTCGTCCTCGCCCTGGCCGTGCGCGAGATGGGACTCACCCCCGCCGAGGCCCTGCGCGCGGTGACCTACGGCAGTGCCCAATCGTTGGAGCGCAACGACATCGGGCGGGTCATGGTCGGCGGCGCCGGAGACCTGACCCTGCTGGACGCGCCGTCCTACCTGCACCTCGCCTACCGCCCGGGCGTCCCCATCGCCCGAGCGCTGGAGGTCTCCTGAACCGAGGGGAGGTGCCGGGCCGTGGCCGACGAAACCCGGTTGCCGGCCAAGGAAGCGGCCGGTTGACTCCTGCCATGGCCGACATCGAGACGTCCCGGTTGACCCTGCACCCGGTCGACCGAGCGGAGGCGCACCGCATCCGTGGCGGAGAGCGCGCCCCCGACGACCGGTGGGTCCCGGACTATCCGTTCGACGGCGACCGCATCGCCCTCAGTGCCTTCCTCGCGGCCTGGGAGCGGGACGGGGACCAGCGACCCTTCGGCTACTACCGCATCTCCCGCCGCGCGGACGGGCGGTCCGTCGGCGGCATCGGGTTCAAGGGGCAACCCGACCAGGGCGTGGTCGAGGTCGGCTACGGCCTGGCCCCCTCGGGCCGCGGACACGGCTACGCCGCCGAGGCCCTCACCGCCCTGACCGATCTCGCGGCTCGACATGGCGTCTCGCGGGTCCGTGCCGAGACCAGCCCGGACAATGCGGCGTCCGTGCGCACCCTCGAGCGGGCCGGGTTCGCGCGGGTCGGCTCCGGCGATGGGCTGCTCCACTACGAGTTCGCCACCGATTGACCCGAGCTGGGCGCGCCGCGGGTGAGCAGCCGGGGCGTAGCCTCGCCGACATGAATCCCGCGCTCAAGCTGGTGTTCAAGGCACCCGTCGCGCTGTATGACGTGGGGCTGGGCAGGGTGCTCGGCCACCGGTTCCTGCTGCTCACCCATCGCGGCCGCAAGAGCGGCCTCGTCCACCGCACGATGCTCGAGGTGATGCGGTGGGATCCGGCGACCAGCACCGCATACGTCATGTCCGGCTTCGGCCGGGGCAGTCAGTGGTTCCAGAACCTGCAGGCCGGTCAGGGCCTCGAGGTGCGGTGTGGCGGCGACCGCTTCGTGCCGGCGCACCGGATGCTCTCCACGGACGAGGCGGTGGACGTGCTCGTGGGCTACGAGCGGCGACATCGCGTCGCGGCTCGGGTGATCGCACGGGTGCTGGGCCGTCTCGTCGACATGGACTACGACCGCACGATCGAGAGCCGCCGTCGGGTGGTGGAGAGCCTGCCGATCCTCGCCTTCAGCCCGA
>CAYRLV010000015.1:2740-20650 GCA_964425155.1 uncultured Ornithinicoccus sp.
TCCGACCCGGGGCTGACGACAGCACGCCTCCGGCGACCTAGGCTCATCGGGTGCGGGCGACGATCTACGAATGGCTCCGGCGGCATCCGCTGCTGGTCGACTGTGCGATCGTCGGTGGGCTGCTCGTGCTGCTGGCGACGACCGGGGCGGCCCTGGGGCGTGGGGAGATGCTCCTGTCCGTCCTTTTGGTGCTCCCGCTCGCGGTGCGGCGTCGCCTTCCCGCGACCTCCTTCGGGTTGGTGGTGGTCGCTGGGCTGGTGCAGCTGTTCGCGGAGTCGCGACCGGTCGCGGGCGACATCGCCGTGCTGGCCGCCCTGTATGCGATCGCGGCGCACGAACGTCGCGCAGTGGTGCGCGGGCTCGGCCTGGCCGTGGGAGTGGTCGCGGCCGGCCTGGCGACCTGGGACTGGACCGACGATCCCCTGGCCGCGCGGCGCGAGACCGCGGTGCTGTTCCTCGTGCTCCTCTTCCTGGTCCTGGTCTCCTGGGTGCTGGGCGACCTGATGCGCAGTCGCCGCGCCGTCGTCGCCCGGTTGCAGGAGCAGAACGCCGCCCTCGCCCGCGAACGCGACCAGCGGGCCCGGCTCGCGGCGCAGGAGGAGCGCAGCCGGATCGCCCGCGAGATGCACGACGTCGTGGCCCACTCGCTGTCGGTCATCGTCGTGCAGGCCGACGGTGGTGCGTACGCAGCGCGGCGCGGCGACGCCGGGGACACCTCGACCCTTGCCCGGGCCGCCGACACCCTCGACACCGTCGGGACCACGGCGCGCCGGGCCCTGGCCGAGACCCGCCGACTCGTCGGCGTGCTGCGCGCCGAGGAGCAGCAGCTCGAGCTGGCGCCGCAGAGCGGGCTCGACGGGCTGGACGACCTCATGGAGCAGATGAAGGCCTCGGGGTTGCGGCTCTCGCACCGGGTGACCGGTGCGGCGGAGGACGTGCCCCGCGACATCGGCCTCGCGTCCTACCGGGTGGTGCAGGAGGCCCTGACCAACGTGCTCAAGCATGCCGGGCCGGCGGCCACGGCCGAGGTGCACGTCGACTGTCGCGCCGACGCCGTCCGCGTCCGGGTCGTGGACGACGGTCGTGGGGCGAGCGCCCCCGACGACGGCGCGGGCAACGGCCTGCTCGGCATGTCCGAGCGGGTCGCCGTCTACGGTGGACGTCTGGAGGCCGGACCACGAGCCGGGGGAGGCTTCGCCGTCGACGCCCGGATCCCGTTGCAGGAGAAAGCTCATGACTGACGCGCCGATCAGGCTCTTCCTCGCCGACGACCAGGAGCTGGTGCGTGCCGGCTTCCGGATGGTGCTCGACGCGCAGCCCGACATGACCGTGGTGGGCGAGGCGTCGGACGGCCAGGAAGCGGTCGACGCCCTGGCGTCGCTCGAGGCCGACGTCGTCCTCATGGACATCCGGATGCCGCGCATGGACGGGGTCGAGGCCACCCGGAGGTTGCGGTCGACGAGCGCCGAGACTCCCCGGGTGCTGGTGCTGACGACCTTCGACCTGGACGAGTACGCGTTCGCGGCGCTCAAGGCCGGGGCGTCCGGCTTCCTGCTCAAGGACGCCGGCCCGGCGGACCTGCTCGGCGCGATCCGGGTCGTGCACGCGGGCGACGCGGTGGTCGCACCGAGCACCACCCGGCGCCTGCTCGACCAGTTCGCCGGGCACCTGCCGGACGACCGGCCCGCCGCGGCCGACGGCCGGCTCTCGGTGCTCACCGACCGTGAGCGAGAGGTGCTCGTCGCCGTCGGGCAAGGCCTGTCCAACAAGGAGATCGCCGCGACCCTCTTCCTCGCCGAGGCCACCGTCAAGACCCACATCGGCCGCATCCTGGCCAAGTTGGAGCTGCGCGACCGCGTGCAGATGGTGGTGCTCGCCTACGAGACCGGGCTGGTGCGGGTCAGGAGCTGACCCCCGTCGACCGCGGTATGACGTGCCGGTCGCCGCTGCGACCCAGGTCGCAGTCAAGACGATACTGCGGCGCGATGTGCGGATCGGTTGCCGTGCCTAGCGTTTCGGGTGACACGTCACACCGAGACCCCAGGACTGCAGATGACCCCCACCCCGAGAACCGCACCGTCACCCACCGCGAGCCCAGCCGCTCGAGGAGGGCCTGCGGTGCGCGCCATCGAGCTGGTCAAGACCTACGGCCGCGGCGAGGCGGCCGTCAGGGCGCTGGACGGCGTCAGCGTGGACCTCGAGACGGGACGGTTCACGGCGATCATGGGTCCCTCCGGTTCGGGCAAGTCGACGCTCATGCACTGCCTGGCCGGACTCGACGCGGTGACCGCGGGCCGGGTGGAGATCGGGGGCACCGACCTGACCGGCCTCTCCGACACGCGGCTGACGGTGCTGCGGCGCGACCGCGTGGGCTTCGTCTTCCAGTCGTTCAACCTGCTGCCCACCCTCACTGCCGAACAGAACATCGTGCTGCCACTCCAGCTCGCGGGTCGCCGCCGGGATGCCGTCTGGTTCGACGAGGTCATCGGCACGCTCGGTCTCGGCGACCGGCTGCGGCACCGGCCCGGTGAGTTGTCGGGAGGTCAGCAGCAGCGCGTCGCCATCGCCCGCGCGGTGATCTGCCGACCCGAGGTCGTCTTCGCCGACGAGCCCACCGGCGCACTGGACTCGACCACCGGGGCCGAGCTGCTCGCCTTCCTGCGTCGCTCGGTCCGCGAGATGGGCCAGACCGTCGTCATGGTCACCCACGATCCGGTGGCCGCGTCCTATGCCGACCGGGTCGTCCTGCTGGCCGACGGCCGGCTCGCCGGTGAGATCGAGGACCCGGACACCGACGGAGTCCTCGACGCGCTCCGCGGCCTGGGGGTCTGACCGTGCGCACCCTGCTCGTGTCCGGGTTACGTTCGCACGCAAGGCGATTCGTTGCCTCAGGATTGGCTGTCATCCTCGGCGTCGCGTTCGTGGCCGCCACACTCGTTCTCAGCGCGACCCTGCACGGATCCATCTCGGCCGGTGTCGCAGGTGACCTCGGCAGCAAGGCCCTGGTGGTGACATCGGGCGATCGGACGATCAGCGCCAGGACCGTCGCTCGCATCGTA
This sequence comes from uncultured Ornithinicoccus sp., assembly GCA_964425155.1. GTDB lineage: Bacteria > Actinomycetota > Actinomycetes > Actinomycetales > Dermatophilaceae > Segeticoccus. The sequence goes on from CAYRLV010000015.1 coordinate 5,800, forward strand.
GCCGTTCCGGGCGCCGGGGAGGTGCGTGCCGTCCGATCCGGAGTGGTGCATCTCGCGGGGAGTGGCTCGTCGTTCATCATCGCCACGGTGCCTCCGTCGGACACGTCGGCCGCGTCCGTCGCGGCCGGGCGACTGCCCCGCGCGCCGGGGGAGATGGCGATCAGTACCCGGGTGGCGGCACGCACCCAGCTCGCCGTCGGCGACCGCACCAGAGTCGAGCGAACGGGTGGGGGCGCCCACGGGGTCACCGTGGTGGGAGTGGTGGACACGGCTGCCGACCCGCGTTACGGAGCCACCCCACTGGTGTTCGGCAGCGCTGGTGACCTCCGTCGCTGGACGGGAGTCACGTCATACGACGAGGTCCAGGTGTCCGGGGCGTCGGGGACATCGGTCACGCGGCTGGAGTCCGCGGTGCAACGGGTGGCGCCGGGGACGACCGTGCGGACCGGGCCCGAGCAGGCCGACCTGGTGATCAGGCAGGTCACCGGCGGCACGGACCTGCTCACCCAGGCGCTGCTGGTCTTCGCGGCCGTCGCCCTGTTCGTGGCGCTGCTGGTCATCGGCAACACGTTCACGATCCTGGTGGCCCAGCGGACCAGGGAACTGGCGCTGGTGCGGTGCGTCGGAGCCGGTCGGGGCCAGGTGTTTCGGTCGGTGCTGCTGGAGGCCGTGTCACTCGGCCTCTGCGCCAGTGGCGTGGGTGTGGGCGTCGGTGTCGGTCTCGCGGCGTTGCTCTCCGAGCTCGCCGGGGACAGCGTCGCAATGCCCCTGGACGTGTTGACGATCCCGGTCCGTGCCGTCGTCGTGCCTGTGGTCATCGGGACGTTGATGACGGTGGCGGCGGCCGTGGTGCCGGCGGTGCGCGCGACGTCGGTGGCCCCCCTGGCGGCGCTCCGCCCGGACGCGGTGCCGTCGGTCGGCAACCGCCTCGGTCGGGCGCGTCTGGTCGTCGGCGGGGTGGCCCTGGTGACCGGCGCGCTGCTTCTCCTCCTCGGCGCGCGAGCGGGAGCGGCGGTCGTCGGGATCGCCGGCGGCATGGTGTCCTTCCTCGGCGTGCTCGCGCTCGGCAGCCTGCTCGTGCCCGCCCTGGCTCGAGTGGTCGGAGCGGTGCCGGCACGCCTCGGGGGCGTGCCCGGTCGGCTCGCGCTGCTCAATGCGGTGCGCAACCCGCGACGCGCCGCCGCCACCTGCTCGGCCCTCCTCGTGGGCGTCACGCTGATCACCATGATGGCCGTCGGCGCGTCAACGGCCCAGGTGTCGGTGGACCGGCGGATCGCCAGCGAGTACGCGCTCGACGCCGATGTCGTGGCCACTCGAGGGGCGCTCGCCCCGGCGACCGTGCGCGCCGTGAGCACGACGGACGGCGTGGTGGCGAGCACCTCGCTGGACGGTCGCCGGGTGACGCTGGCGGGAGGGCCGGCTCGAGGCCGGCACGCCACGGCACTCGCGGTGCGGCCGGGGCAGGTGGGGTCGGTGCTGCGGTCCTCAGCGCTGGCGCAGCAGCTGCGGCCGGGCGTCGCGGTGGTGGGCGAGGAGCAGGCCCTCGAGCTGGGTCTCGACGACGGGGAGCGACAGCGTCTCCGGGTGGGTGAGCGAAGCCTCGACGTGCGGGTCGTGGTGGCGGACGCGCCCGCGGGGATCCTGCTCACGCCCTCCGACCTGGCCGCGCTGGCGCCCGGTGCGACGACGACCGCGGTCTGGTTGCGTTTCGCCGATGACGCCTCGCCGACGACGATGATGGACCGTCTGGAGACCGCCACCGCCGCGACCGATGCCGAAGTCGGCGGCGCCGCGCCACAGCGCGCCGAGATCGCGCAGGTGGTCGACGTGACGCTGTTGGTGGTCACCGGTCTGCTCGCCGTCGCCGTGCTCATCGCCCTCGTCGGCATCGCCAACACGCTGTCCCTCTCGGTCCTGGAGCGCACCCGGGAGTCTGCCCTGTTGCGTTCCCTCGGTCTGACGCGGACGCAGCTGCGCTCGATGGTCGCCGTCGAGGCCCTGGTGCTGTCCGGGGTCGGCGTGCTGCTGGGCACGGTGCTCGGCGTCGGCTACGGCTGGGCCGGGTCGGCGGCGCTGCTCGGGCGGGCCGCGCAGGTGGACCTCACCATCCCGTGGCCGCGGGTCGTGCTGGCCGTGGTGGTGGCGGTCCTCGCCGGACTGCTGGCCGCGGTGTGGCCGGCGCGGCGCGCCGCGCGGGTGGCGCCGGCCAGTGCGCTCGCGGTGGAGTAGGCCGGTTGCCCGGACGACGCTCGAGCAGCTGCGTGCGACCGGTCCGTGCCAGACGCGGCCTCCCGCTGACCAGACCCGCAAACTGTCTGACGGGGCACGCGGAGTTGGTGCACCATCGAGTCATGGGTCAGGCCGAAGGCGCCCGTACGTTCGGGGTCGCGGGGGAGACGTACGACGCCTTCATGGGGCGCTACTCCATGCCGCTCGCGGCGCGGTTCGCGGACGCGGCGGGAGTCGTGCCCGGTCTGACAGCGCTTGACGTGGGCTGCGGTCCCGGCGCGCTGACGGCGGTGTTGGTGGAGCGTCTCGGGGTCGACGCGGTGCGGGCGTGCGACCCCTCGCCGTCCTTCGTGCAGGCGTGCTCGACGCGGCATCCCGGGGTCGACGTCCGGTCGGGGAGAGCTGAGGAGCTGCCCTTCGGGGACGAGGTGGCCGACGTGGTGCTGGCACAGCTGGTGATGCACTTCGTGACCGACGCGCCCCTCGCGGCACGGGAGATGACGCGCGTCGTGCGGCGGAACGGCACGGTGGCGGCGTGCGTCTGGGACTTCGCCGACGGGATGGAGATGCTTCGTGCCTATTGGGACGCCGCCCTGACCGTGGACCGGGGTGCCCCGGACGAGGCCCGCACCATGCGCTTCGGACGCGCCGGTGAGCTGGCCGCCCTCTTCCAGGACACCGGCCTGGAGCAGATCGAGGAGAGCACCCTGCACGTGACCTCCAGCTACGACGACTTCGCACAGCTGTGGCGCGGATTCCTGGCTGGCGTCGGTCCGGCCGGTGCGCACCTCGCGAGCCTGTCCGATGGTCTGCGCGACGAGCTGCGCGAGGAGCTGTGGCGACGCGTCGGCGGGCCGGAGGGTTCGTTCACCCTGGGCGCCGTCGCTCGCTGCGCCGTGGCGCGCCGCCCGGCTTGAGAACCGACGAAGAGCTCGCCGGCCGACTCCCCCGGTCTGAGACCGATTTCCCGCCAGGGGCCGGGACCTCTAGCATGACCCGCGGAACCTTTCCCCGTTCTGGAGTGTCGGAGAGGGGTCCAGACACTGTCCGGCCGGCCCGACACCCCCGTCCACCGGCCACCGAATCGGGAGGGAAACCCATGAAGAACATCGCGCGCCGGGCCTCGGTGGCCACGATCGCGCTGCTGAGCGTCGGCCTGCTGGCCGGCTGTGGCAGCAAGGTGCCGAAGGACGACGTCGAGTCGCAGATCTCCTCGGCCATCAGCAAGGCCGGCGGCAGCGCCAGCGACGTCTCGTGCCCGGACGACCTCAAGGGGGAGGTCGGCGCGGAGATGACCTGCAGCCTGAAGCTCAACGGCAAGAAGCAGGACGTCAAGGTCAAGGTGACGAAGGTCGAGGACGGCAAGGCCTACTTCAACGTGCTGCCGGCCGACAGCAAGTAGGACAACCCCTCCCGCCACGGCGCGGGAGCGCAACGAGGCGAGGCCCGGTGGCCGGACGGCGACCGGGCCTCGCCTCGTCCGGTGTGGCACCCGCCTCACCGGATGACCTGACCGCGGCCCCGGCGCGCGCCTCCTGATAGCGCGCGACGGGGCCGCGGTTGTCGCTGGACCGGAAGCCTCCCGCGGTCAGCCCGGGTGGCCGCACTCCTGGTCGTTGCTCACAGGATCCGGGCGTGGAAGCCGACGTCACGGATCTGTGCGTCGCGGATGTCCCGCAGGGCGTGCGGGCCACCCTCCTGCGGCGGGACCGGGTCGTGCGTGTTGGTCAGCCGTCGCAGCAGCCGCCGCCAGCGCCCCGTCTCCCGGACGGTGTCGGGGTACTCGTGCGCCCGCGTGGCCGGGAAGGGCCGGGGCGTCGCGTGGCCGGTGGGGACGGTGGCGGTCCTGGTCGGGACGGTGTCGGTGCTGGTGGGACGGGCATCGCTGCTGCTGCCGGACGGGGCGGGGGAGAGGGTGGCGGTCATCATGGCGGCGGTCCTTCGCTTGGCGTTATATCGCGTTATATCGCGTTTGGCGAGATCACGATATAACGCGATATAACGCGATGCAACCCCTATTTCGGGCGTGCCTCAGCGACGGTGTGGTGGTGCGGTCGAACACCCCTCAACGCGCACGTCCACGAGCCGCCCCTGAGCGGGCCCGTGAGCAGGCCACGGTGGTCACTTGGCGGCCGACCTCCGGGCCGGTCGGCTGCTTCGACGTCGGCGACCGAGCCGTTCGGGTGGTCAGACGTCGGCGAGCAGGCTGGTGGGGTGCTCCACCCAGTCCGCGACCTGCCGCAGGAACCCCCCGGCGACGCCGCCGTCGCAGACCCGGTGGTCGAACGTGAAGGACAGCTGGCTGACCTTGCGCAGGGCGAGTTGCCCCTCGTGCGCCCAGGGCTTGTCGACGATCCGGCCCACTCCGAGCATGGCCGCCTCGGGGTGGTTGATGATCGGGGTCGAGCCGTCCACCCCGAAGACGCCGTAGTTGTTCAGCGTGAACGTCCCGCCGGTCAGTTCGGCGGGACTCAGGGTCCCTTCGCGAGCCTGTGCGGTGAGCCGGCGCAGCTCGGCGGCCAGTTCCGCGGTGGTCAGCCGGTGCGCGTCGTGGACCACGGGGACCACGAGCCCGCGGGGGGACTGCGCGGCGAAGCCCAGGTGGACCCGGCCGTGCCGGACGATCTCCGCCCGCTCGGTGTCCACGGACGCGTTCAGGTCGGGGTAGCGGGAAAGACCCGCGACGGTGATCCGTGCCAGCAGGGCGAGCAGCCCGATCCCCGCGTCCGGCCGGCTCTCGCGCAGCGCGTCCCGCGCCTCGACCAGTCCGGTCGCGTCGACGTCCACCCACGTCGTCGCGTCGGGGATCTCCCGGCGGCTCGTGCTCAGCTTGTCCGCGATCGCCTTGCGGACGCCACGCAGCGGTATGCGCGCCTCCTCCTCCCCGCTCACGGCGGCCGCGGTGGCTTCGGCTGCTGGGGCGAGAGCGGGGCCGGCCCCGTCACGCAGAGCCCCCTCGACATCGGACCGTCGTATGACGGCTCCGTCCAGCTGGCGCGCGAGCTCACCGAGGTGGACCCCGTGGTCGTGCGCCAGCTTGCGCACCAGCGGTGAGATGACGCGCACGGCCGTGCCCGCCGCGGCATCTCCTCCGCCGGAGCGTCGCTCCACCCCGTGCTCGTCGTGGTCGCCGCTGCCGTCGTTGCCGTGCTCGCTGGCCAGCGTCGCCGTGGTGGAGGCACGCCCGCGGATGCTGCGCCGCCGGCGGCTCGGCCGCTCTGCCGTGCCGTAGCCCACCAGGACCGCGCCGGATCCCGCGCGTTCCTCCTCGCGGTATTGGTCGGCGCCGGCCAGCCCCGCCCGGTCGGGCGGAGCCGCGGCTGCGTCGCCCGCCGGCGAGCCGGTCGCGGCACCGGTCGACTCGGGTCCCTGCACGCTCACCAGGGGTTGCCCGACCTCGACGGTCTCACCGACCGCACCGTGCACCCGGTGCACGGTGCCCGCATACGGGCAGGGCACCTCCACGGTGGCCTTCGCCGTCTCGACGACCACCACGTGCTGGTCGACCTCGACGGTGTCACCCTCGGACACCTGCCACTCGATGATCTCCGCCTCGGTCAGGCCTTCACCCAGGTCGGGCAGCCGAAAGACGCGCTCGCTCACGCCGCGCCGCCTCGGGCCGGGGTGAGCCAGTGGGTGTCGGGCTCGTCGTCCCACTGCAGCCGGCCGATCGCGTCCAGCACGCGGTCGACCCCGGGAAGGTAGCTGTGCTCCAGCTTTGGTGCGGGGTAGGGGATGTCGAGCCCGCTGACGCGGAGCACGGGCGCGGCGAGGGAGTGGAAGCACCGATCCTGCACGCGGGCGGCGATCTCGGCGCCGACGCCCGCGAAGCCCTGTGACTCGGTGATGACGACACAGCGCCCGGTGCGGCGCACCGACGCCGCGACCGTCTGGTCGTCGAAGGGGGTGATGGTGCGCAGGTCGATGACCTCCGCCTCGAGGTCCTCCTCGCGAGCGGCGTCCGCGGCCTTCAGCGCGACAGGCACCGAGGGACCGTAGGCGACGAGCGTCAGGTCGCGGCCCTCCCGCCGCACCGCGGCCCGACCGAACGGGGTGGCGCCCGCCTCGGTGTCGACCTCGCCCTTGCCCCAGTACAGCGCCTTGGGCTCCAGGAACACGACCGGGTCGGGGTCGGCGATGGCCTGCCGGAGCAGGCCGTAGGCGTCCGCCGGGGTGGACGGCGTGACCACCTTGAGGCCGGGGGTGTGCGCGTAGTAGCCCTCACTGGAGTCGCTGTGGTGCTCCACGCCGCCGATGCCCCCGGCGTACGGGATGCGGATGACCAGCGGCAGGTGCACCGCGCCCCCGGTGCGGTTGCGCATCTTGGCGACGTGCGACACGACCTGCTCGAAGGCCGGGTAGCCGAACGCGTCGAACTGCATCTCGACCACGGGCCGGAAGCCGGTCATGCACAGTCCGACCGCGAAACCGACGATGCCGGACTCGGCCAACGGGGTGTCGAAGCAGCGCTCCTCGCCGAAGTCGCGGGTCAACCCGTCGGTGATGCGGAAGACCCCGCCCAGGGTGCCGACGTCCTCGCCGAAGACCAGCACGTTCTCGTCCTCGGTGATCGCGTCGCGGAGCGCGGTGTTGAGGGCCTGCGCCATGCTGAGCGTGCTCACTGGTCCTCCTCGGCGGCGAGCTCGGCGGCCACCATCTCGCGCTGCTCGAGCAGCTGGGGTGTCGGCTCGGCAAAGACGTGGTCGAACAACGACATCGGGTCGACCTGCGGCTCGGCGTTCATCCGGTCGCGCAGCCGGGAGGCGAAGGCCTCGGCCTCGGCGGTGACCTCCTCGACGCGGGCGTCGTCCACCAGCCCCTCGGCGCGCAGCCAGGCCTCGAGACGGGCGATCGGGTCGCGGCTCAACCACTGGGTGACCTCGTCCGCCTCGCGGTAGCGGGTGGCGTCGTCGGCGTTGGTGTGCGCGTCGATCCGGTAGGTGTGCGCCTCGATGAGGAACGGGCCGCCGCCGGCCCGGGCCCGCTCGATGGCGTGGCCCGTGACCGCCAGCACGGCCATCGGGTCGTTGCCGTCGACCTGCTCGGAGGCGACGCCGTAGCCGATCCCCTTGTAGGCCAGTGACGGAGCCCGGGTCTGCTTCGAGAGCGGGACGCTGATGGCGTACTTGTTGTTCTGCACGAAGAAGATGACCGGTGCGTTGAAGACGGCAGCGAAGTTGAGCGCCTCGTGGAAGTCGCCCTCGCTGGTGGCGCCGTCGCCGATGAACGCCAGCACGACGCGGTCGCGTCCGCGGCGGGACTCGCCGTGCGCCACGCCCGTGGCGTGCACCAGCTGCGTCGCGAGGGGCGTGCACTGGGCGGCGGTGTGGTGCGCGATGGGGTCGTAGCCACAGTGCGCGTCACCGCGCAGCAGGGTCAGGGCCTCCACCGGGTCGATGCCGCGCGTGACCAGGGCGACCGAGTCGCGGTAGGTGGGGAACAGCCAGTCGTCCGGCCGCAGCGCGACGGTTGCCCCGACCTGGCAGGCCTCCTGCCCGCGGGAGGAGGGGTAGACCGCGAGCCGACCCTGCTTGGTCAGCGCGGTGGACTGGATGTCGAAGCGGCGCCCCACCACCATGCCGCGCCACGTGGCCAGCAGCTGGTCGCGACTCGGCTCGGCGTAGCCGCGGGTGCCCGGGGCGGGCTGCACGCGCGCCCCGGTGCTGTCCAGCAGCTGGACCGGTGCCGGGGACGGGAGCAGCGCGGCGGCCCGGTCGTCGGTCGCGACCCCGGTGCCTGACTCGGCCGACTGTACGGTCATGTTGGGCCCAACCTCCCACTGCTCGGACGCGCGCGAAAGTGCGCGCGACGGGTGTCCGCGTGCACCCTCATCGTCGCTCCCGCGAGATGTCTGTCGCAACAGAGGGGGCGAAGCCAAGACGTTTGGTTCAATGGCGGAGTGACGGATGACCAAGAGTCTCGACCCTCCCTGTCGTGGACCAGCGCTCCGGGACATTCGGCCCGCCCGCTGGACGAGGCGGATAGGAGGATGGTGGCCGAGCTGGCGCTCGACGGGCGGATGTCGGTGCGGGCGCTCGCGGAGCGCCTGCACATCTCCCGCGCGAACGCCTACGCGCGGCTCGAACGGCTGCGCGCGGACGGGGTGATCACCGGGTTCACCGCGCGGGTCTCGCCGGAGCGCGCCGGACTGGCCACCTCCGCATACGTGAGCGTCTCGATCGAGCAGAACGCCTGGCGGGACGTGTCGGCCGGGCTACGGCAGCTGCCGTTCGTCGACCACATCGCCCTGGTCGGCGCGGAGTTCGACGCACTGGTGCAGGTCCGTGCCCCGGACAACGCGGCCCTGCGCGACGTGGTGCTCGAGCACATCCAGGGCATCCCGGGGGTCAAGGCGACCCGGACCTGGTTGGTCTTCGAGGAGTTCGACGGTCAGGGTGCCGACTGGACGTGAGTCCTAGGCGTTCGCCTTCTCCTTCTCCTTGTCGATCTTCTTCTGCAGCGCCTTCGGCGGGTGCCCGGCCGACTTGGTGTAGAAATCGGCGGCCTTCTTCGTCGTCATCAATCGGGCGAGGCCGACGACCGCCCCGGAGAACACCGCGAAGCCCAGGGCTTCCTTCCACTCGACCTCCGGGTCCTCGGGATTGGCCGGTGGCGGGTTGCCGGTGGCGAGCTTCCAGCCGCTCACCGTGACCTTCCGGGCGAGGATGCCCGCGAGGATCGCTCCCCCCGTGCCCAGCACCTTCCAGATCAGTGAACCCACGGCATACCTCCTGCTCTCGGATGTCTCCGATGTCTCGTCGCACCCGAGCCTGCCACGCCGGGCCCTGCCGAGCCACCCGACGCAGCGGGGCGCGGCCGCCTCGCCGCGGCTAGACTAGGGGACAGAACGACAGGGGAGCGCCTCGTGGCGCTGAGAGTGCGGACCGGCCGCAGACCCTCGAACCTGATCCGGTTAGTACCGGTGGAGGAAGTCGAGTCTCGAACCCCGTGGTGGACCCACCGCTCCGCCACGGAACCCCTCCTCACCAGGGAGGCGACGTATGCAGCACACCGCCCGCCTTCGCGGCGCAGCGCTCACGACCGCCGCGGTCCTCGTCCTCACCGGCTGCTCGCTCTCCAGCGGCGGCTCCGGCGACTCGGACGAGGGTGGCAGCCAGGGTTCGACCGGTGGGGCGGGCCAGCCCACCGGGCCGGACGCCGGTGCGGCCACGCCGGACGGCTCGGCGACGGGCGCGACCGGTGGCACAGCGCGGGGGTCTGGCACGGTCGTGCTGCTGACCCACGACTCGTTCGCCGCACCGAAGAAGACGCTCCAGGCGTTCACCGAGCAGACCGGCTACCGCGTCACCGTGCGCAAGATCGGCGACGCCGGCGAACTCACCAACAAGCTCGTCCTCACCAAGGACTCGCCTCTGGGCGACGCGGTGTTCGGCATCGACAACACGTTCGCCTCCCGCGCGGTCGGCGCCGGGATCCTCGCCGACCACAAACCCGCCAACCCGCCTCCGGGACTGGCGAACTACGCGCTGGACGACCCGGCCGCCGCCGCGCAGCTCACGCCGGTCGACTTCGGTGACGTGTGCGTCAACATCGACGACCGGTGGTTCGCCCAGAAGGGGATCAACCCGCCGACGACGCTGGACGACCTGGTCAAGCCGGCCTACCGGGACCTGTTCGTCACCCCCGGCGCGGCCACGTCGTCCCCGGGGCTCGCGTTCCTGCTCGCGACGATCGACAAGTACGGCGAGGACGGCTGGCAGGACTACTGGGAGAAGCTGGTGGCCAACGGGGCCAAGGTCACCCAGGGGTGGTCCGACGCCTACTCGGTCGACTTCTCCGGCGGTGAGGGGCACGGCGACCGCCCGATCGTGCTGTCCTACGCGTCGTCGCCCCCGTTCACCATCCCTGAGGGTGGCACCAAGCCGACGACAAGTGCGTTGCTGGACACCTGTTTCCGGCAGGTCGAGTATGCGGGCGTGCTGCAGGGCGCGAAGAACCCCCGCGGCGCCGCGGCGCTGGTCGACTTCCTCGTCAGCCGGACCTTCCAGAAGACGATCCCGGAGAACATGTACGTCTTCCCGGTCAACGAGTCGGTGACCCTGCCGCCGTTGTGGGCCAGGTGGGCGAAGGTGGCCGAGCACCCGTTCACCGTCGACCCCGCAACCGTGCAGAAGCACCGACGATCCTGGCTGGAGCAATGGTCCGAGATCGCCACCGGCTGATCGGAGCTGGGGCGATCAGACTCAGCGGCGCGAGAGTGGGACTGGTCGCTCTCGCCCTGGTCCCGCTGGCGTTCCTCGCGGTCTTCTTCGTCCTCCCGGTCGCCGGCATGGTCGCCCGGGGCTTCCAGGTCGGGGGCAGCTGGGACTTCTCCGGGATCGTCGAGGTGCTCGGACGTGGCCGCACCCTGCGGATTCTCTGGTTCACCGTCTGGATGGCGCTCGCCGGGACGGTCGTGACGACCGTGCTCGGTCTGCCGGTCGCCTACGCGCTCTATCGGCTCTCGTTGCCCGGCCGCCGACTGCTGCGGGCGTTGGTGGTCATGCCGTTCGTCCTGCCGACGGTGGTCGTGGGCGTGGCCTTCCGGACCCTGCTGGTCGACAGCGGTCCGCTGGGGTTCCTCGGGCTCGACGGCAGCTGGGCAGCCATCCTCGCCGCCCTGGTCTTCTTCAACCTCGCTGTCGTGGTGCGGACCGTCGGCGGTGTCTGGGAAGGGCTGGACCGGCGAGCCGAGCAGTCCGCCGCGGCCCTCGGCGCCTCGCCCTGGCAGGTGTTCCGCACCGTCACCCTGCCGTCGCTGACCCCGGCCATCACCTCGGCCGCCACCATCGTGTTCCTCTTCTGCTCCACCGCGTTCGGCGTGGTCCTCACCATCGGTGGGCTGCACTACGGGACGGTCGAGACCGAGATCTACATCCTCACCACGCAGTTCCTCGACCTGCGCGCGGCCGCCGTGCTGTCGTTGGTGCAGTTGGTCGCGGTCGTGCTGATCCTGTTCGGGGCCAACGCGGCCCGCGCTCGCCGGGAGCGCGCGATGCCGCGGAGCGCGCTGGCCGCGGCACTGCGCAGCCCGCGCCGTGGCGACCTCCCGGCCCTCGCCGTGACCGGGCTGGTGCTCGCGTTCATCGGGCTGCCGCTGGTCACCCTGGTCGCCCGCTCCCTCCGGGTCGGCAACGGGTGGGGGCTCGCCAACTACCGCAACCTCGGCACCTCCGGCGGAGGCCACGCGCTCGAGGTGACCGTCTGGACCGCGCTGGAGAACTCCTGGCGCACCGCGGTCGACGCCACGCTGCTGGCGGTCGTCCTCGGGCTGGCCGTCTCGGTGGTGGTCTCCCGCCGCCCCCGGTCGGCGGCCGGCCGCCGGCTGGTCGCCACGGTCGACGGCGTCTTCATGGTGCCGCTCGGGATCTCCGCGGTGACGGTCGGATTCGGCTTCCTGATCACGCTCAACCGCCCGCCCCTGGATCTGCGGACCTCCGCGGTGCTGGTGCCGATCGCGCAGGCGATGGTGGCCCTGCCGCTCGTGGTCCGCACGCTGGTGCCCGTCCTGCGCTCGATCGACGACCGGCTGCGCCAGGCGGCCGCGGCGCTCGGCGCGTCCCCGCTACGTGCCGTGGTCACCGTGGACCTCCCCGTCGTCTGGCGTCCGGTGCTCGCCGCCACCGGGTTCGCCTTCGCCGTGTCCCTCGGCGAGTTCGGCGCGACGAGCTTCCTCGCCCGGCCCGAGCGCCCGACCCTGCCGGTCGTCATCTACAACCTGATCTCGCGCCCGGGCGCCGAGAACTTCGGGATGGCCCTCGCGGCGTCCGTCGTGCTGAGCACCGTCACCGTGCTGCTCATGGGCCTGGTCGAACGGCTCCGGGTCGGATCGATGGGAGCCTTCTAGGTGATGACGGGCACAGGTGAGGTGGCGCACGACGGGCTCACCGTGAGCGACGCCACGGTGCGGTTCGGGGAGACCGTGGCGGTCGACCACGTCGACCTCGAGCTGCCCGCGGGGGAGGTGCTGGCCGTGCTCGGGCCCTCGGGCTGCGGCAAGTCGACGTTCCTCCGCGCGGTCGCCGGCCTCGAGGTCCTCGACTCGGGGCGGGTCTGCTTCGACGGGCGCGACCTGGCGGACGTCCCGACCCACCGTCGTGGCTTCGCCCTGATGTTCCAGGACGGCCAGCTGTTCGCCCACCAGTCCGTCGCGGGCAACGTCGGCTACGCGCTGCGGCTGAAGGGCACCGGCCGTGCCGAGGTGCGCCGGCGGGTCGACGAGCTGCTCGAGCTGGTCGGGCTGCCCGGCTACGGCGACCGCAAGCCGGCCACGCTGTCCGGCGGCGAGCAGCAGCGCGTGGCCCTCGCCCGGTCGCTGGCCGCCGAGCCGCGGTTGCTGCTGCTGGACGAGCCGCTGTCCGCACTCGACCGGTCCCTGCGGGAGCGGCTCGCCGGCGATCTGCGCCGCATCCTCACCGAGACCAAGACGACGACGTTGCTGGTCACCCACGACCATGATGAGGCGTTCACCGTGGCGGACCGGATGGCCGTGATGGCGGAAGGCCGGTTGGTCCAGGAGGGCCCGACCGTCGACGTGTGGCGCTCACCGGTCGATGCCGACGTGGCCCGCTTCCTGGGCTACGCGGCGGTGCTCACGGGACCGGTCGCCATCCGGCTGCTCGAGCTGGCCGGCGCGCCGGCGCCGCACGGCTCGCGGAGCGGGCCGACGGCGACCCGGCCGGGGGAGCCGGCTCCCCCGGGTGACGTCGAGGTCGCGATGCGTCGGACGGCGCTGCGCGTCGACCCGGAGGGCGTGATCGAGGGACTCGTGCAGAGCGTCTCGGCCGCCCGGGACATGGCGCGGATCACCGTGCAGGTGCAGGGGATCGGGGCGTTGGAGGGAATCGCCGGCCTCGACGAGCGGCTCGAGCCCGGCGACGCGGTCCGGCTGACGCTCGACCCGGCGGGGCTGGCCGTCCTGCCGACCGCATGAACGGCTGCCGGCCGGCTGTCAGTGCTCGAACAGACCCTTGATGTCCTCGGCGGACAGCGGAGCCGCGAGCAGCGGGTCCTCGTCCATGACCTGGTTGAACAGGCCCAGCTTGCGCGCCTTGAGCTCCATCACCTTCTCCTCGATGGTGTCCGTGGAGACCAGGCGATAGACCATGACGGTGCGGGTCTGGCCGATGCGGTGGGCGCGGTCGACGGCCTGCGCCTCGGCCGCGGGGTTCCACCAGGGGTCCATCACGAAGCAGTAGTCGGCCTCGGTCAGGTTGAGCCCGAATCCGCCGGCCTTCAGGCTGATCAGGAAGACCGGTGCATCCCCCGACTTGAACCCGTCGATCACCTCGGCACGGCGCGTCGTCGACCCGTCGAGGTAGGCGTAGCGGATGCCCTCCGCGTCCAGCCGGCGCCGGACCAGGCCGAGGAAACCGGTGAACTGGCTGAAGACCAGCGCGCGGTGCCCCTCGCTGACGACCTCCTCGAGCTGCTCGACCAGGGCATCGACCTTGCTGGACCGCACTCCCGCGTAGTCCGGGTCGACCAGCTCGGGGGCCAGCGCCAGCTGACGCAACAGGGTCAGGGACCGGAAGATCGCGAACCGGTTCTTGTCCATGTCGTCGATCAGTCCGAGGATCTTGGCCCGCTCGCGTTGCAGGTGGGTCTGGTAGATCCGCCGGTGCTGCGTGTGCAGCGAGACGTCGAGGACCTGCTCCTGCTTGGGCGGCAGCTCGGCGATCACCTGCTCCTTGCGGCGCCGGCGCATCAGCGGCCGGATCCGCCGGCGCAGCACGTCCAGTCGCTCCGGGTCCGTGCCGCGCTCGATCGGCTTGGCGAACAGCTCGCCGAACCGCTCGGGCTGGGGGAACAGTCCGGGCGCGACGATGGACAGCAGCGACCACAGCTCCATCAGGTTGTTCTCGAGCGGGGTGCCGGTGATGGCGAGCTTGACCGGTGCGGGCAGCCGCCGGGCGCACTGGTGCACCTTGGCCTGGTGGTTCTTGACGAACTGCGCCTCGTCGAGAACCAGCGCGCCCCAGGGCAATTCGGCGTAGGCCTCGTAGTCCAGCCGGAACAGCGCGTATGAGGTGACGACCACCTGGGCGTCGCCGATGTGCTCGGCCAGGCTGGTCCGGCGCTTGCGGCCGGTGCGGGCGACCGTGGCCACCCGCAGCCCGGGCGCGAACCGGGCCGCCTCGTGCGCCCACCCGGAGACGACGCTCGTGGGAGCGACGACGAGGAACGGCGAGGGGGGCTTCTCGGACTCGAAGGCCCGCAGGGCCATCGCGAGGGTCTGCAGCGTCTTGCCCAGTCCCATGTCGTCGGCCAGGATGCCGCCGAGCCCGTGGTCGTGCAGGAAGCTCAGCCACTGGTAGCCCTCGCGCTGGTAGCCGCGCAGGGTGGCCTCGATGCCGTCCGGCACGGGTGGCGGGGCCACGTCCTCCAGGTCGAGCAGCCCCTGCACGGTGGTGCTCCACCGACGGCTCTGCGTCTCGACCACGCCGAGGGCCACCAGCTCCTCCCAGAGGGCGGCCTGGTAGGTGCTGATGCGCAGCTGATCGGACTCGTGGTCCTGCAGCAGCCGGGCCTCCTCGATCAGGTCGCGCAGCTGCGCCAGCTCGGGCCGGTCGATCCGCAGCCAGGTGCCGCTGTCGAGCAGCAGGTGGTCCTCGCCGCGCGC
>CAYRLV010000015.1:20750-24465 GCA_964425155.1 uncultured Ornithinicoccus sp.
CGCAGCTGCACGCGGGGCACCAGCGTGGAGCGGCCCGTCACGTCGGAGCACAGTGCCGGCAGCCGGTCGACGGGCAGGTCGAGCCCGTCCAGCAGCGCGTCCTCGGCCGGTCGGTCGCGCGCGGCGATCGCCTCGGCCGGGCCGTAGAGCGGCACCCGGGTCACGTCGTCGCCCAGCCGGTAGGCGAACTCCCACTCGAGCGACACCTGGTGGTCCTCGCCGTAGGTGGCGGTGAGCGAGAGCCGGGGCGGCTCGATCTCGGGCAGCTCGACCGTGTCGTCGGAGGAGGCCACCCGCAGCGCCTGGCGCAGGACGGGGTAGTACTTCTGCAGGAACCGGCCCAGGTCGTCCGCCGGGATGTCGATCCGGCGGCCGTCGTAGAGCAGCCGGGAGACCTCGCTGTCGGCCTGCCGGTCCAGCCGGGCCAGCAGCAGCCCGCCCGGGGTCACCAGCCGGCTGGCCCCGAGACGCTCGGACCCCTCCACGAAGAACCCGTGGGTCGGGCGTCCCATGAACTGGACCGCGCCCGCGGACAGGGTCACCCCGTCGATGCTGACCACCGGCTCCACGACGGTGTCGCCGTCGGGGCTCCGGCGCAGGTCGAGGGAGGCCTGGGCGAGCGATCCCGCGACGACGACCCCGCCGCGCGCCCCCTTGGCGGGCACCAGGGCGACCCCGGCCTCACGCAGTTGCTCGAGCACCGCCCACAGGGAGGGGCCGAGCTCGTCCAGGTAGACGTCCCCCGCCAGTCCGGCCGCCGACCCGTGGCGGCGGTGCGCCCTGGCCTGGTGGGCGAAGAAGAACTCGGTCAGCGCGTCCACGTGCGCCGGGTTGGTGGCCGGCCGGGTGTAGCCGTAGCCCAGGTCGCGCCAGGAGACGCCGGTGCGGATCCAGCTGCCCCGTGCCCCGCGCATCACCGGGTCGAGCTTGATCCGGCGGGCCGGCGTCGCGGCGGAGCCGAACCGGGCGCCCCCCGCCCGCCGCGGCGTCACCACCTCGAGCTGCAGCGCGAGCGGCGCGCCGGACTTCTCGGGCTCGGCCTGGGCCCGGACGATGCCGGCCAGCGGGCCCTCCCAGCTGTCCTGACCCTCGTGGGGGGCGCTGTCGTCGTGCTCGGCGAACGCGGCGCGAGCGGCGAGCAGCACCGCCACCACGTGCTTGCAGTTGACCCCCACCGGGCAGGTGCAGCGGCCCTGGACGCGCACCGGCCCGCGCCCGCCCTGACCGGTGACCAGCACGCTATACGGGTCACGGCCGCTGCCGCGCACCGTCGCGAAGAGCGTGCCGCCGCCGCCCTTGCTCAGCTGCTCGACTCGCCCCTCCCGGGCGTAGGCGAGGCCGCGCTGGAAGGCTCCCGAGCCGGACAGCGACGCGATCGTCTCGTCGCCCAGCCCCTCGAGCCATCCGTGGTCCACCCTTCCGAGCCTACGGCCGCCGGGTGACACCGCGCGCCGGCCGTCCACAGCCTGTCGCCCGCCGACCGGCTGCGGTATGCGGAGTGGCCGGCTCAGCCGCGCGGCCCGCCCTTCGCGGCATCGCCAGACGCGTCCGTGATCGTGGCCCAGGCGTCCTCGGCGCTGGTGAACTGACCGTCGGTGGATCGCAGCAACCGGCGGTCCTGGGCGTCGGTGACCAGGACGGTGAGCCCGGCGGTCCGAAGGACGGCCAGCCGGGCGTCCAACAGCCCGGTGGACACCGCGTTCAGGCGGGTCACGTGGCTGAGGTCGAGCAGCAGCCACGCCGGCGCACCGCCCGGCCGGGGCTGGAAGGCGAGGTCGTCCAGCGCGGTCTGTGCCGCGGTGAACTCGATCTCGCCCTGCAACCGTCGCACGTGGACGACCGGTTCGTCGGTGCCCGGGGGCAGCGTCGTGGTCGGGTCGGCGGCCGCCAGGTCCTCCGACCGGAACACCACCGGCGCGGACAGGCCGGACTCGTGCACGAGGTGCAGCTCGAACCGCTCGGACAGCTCCTCCAACGCGGCCACGGCCCGGACCGAGTTGCCGCGTTCGTCGAGCCGGGGACTGAACGCCCCGATGCCGAACTGACCGGGACTGGCGGCTGCCAGGCAGCCCGAGACGCCGCTCTTGGCGGGCAGGCCGACGCGCAACAACCACTCGCCGGCGTAGTCGTACATGCCACAGGTCGCCATGACGGTGAGCACGTGTTCGGCCACCCGGGTCTCGACGACCTCGTCGCCGGTGCGCGGGTTGGTCCCACCCGCAGCCAGGGTCGCGGCCATGACGGCGAGGTCGCACGCGGTGACCACGAGGGAGCACTGCCGGAAGTAGACCTCGACCGCGTCCTCGGCGCGTGCTCGCAACGAGCCGGCGCCGCGCATGAGGTAGGCGAGCGCCCGGTTGCGGTCGCCGGTCTCCAGTTCCGAGGCGAAGGCCTCCTCGTCCAACGCGAGCTCGCGGCCGGCGAAGGCGGACAGGCACCGGCGGATCCGGTCGAACTGCTCCTCGGGGTCGCCGGGAATCAGTGACGAGGTGACGATCGCGCCGGCGTTGACCATCGGGTTGTCGGGCCGGCCGGTGCCTTCCTCGAGGCTGATCGCGTTGAACGCCTCGCCGCTGGGCTCGGCCCCGACGTTGCGCAGCACCTCGTCCAGCCCGAGCTCGGCCAGCGCGAGCGCGAAGACGAAGGGCTTGGAGACCGACTGGATGGTGAACGGCGCCTCGGCGTCACCGGACCGGTAGAGGTGGCCGTTCATGCCGGCGAGGGCCAGGCCGAACTGGTCGGGGTCCACCGTGGTGAGGCTCGGCAGGTAGGTGGGGACGTCCCCACCCGTCCGGTCCGTGTGGCGGGCGCGGAGCTCGTCGAGCGCCGCGGTGACCGGGTGGATGTCCGCCGCGGGGGCGACCGGGCGTGTCGTCACGGAGCCACTCCTTCGGTGGTCAGCTCGGCAGCCGGCGGACGGTGAGGATCTGCTCCGACCGGCCGACCGGGCCACGCCGGTCGTGCAGCGTCGCCGAGGTCACGCCCACGCCGTCCTCGCCGAAGACGACCTCGGTGTCGAAACCGACCCAGCCCGGCTCCGGCTGCCGGAACAGGTGCACCGTCAGGTCGAGGTTGGGGAACATCCAGGTGCCGGGTTGGACCCGGGTCGTGACCCCGTTCGCCGTGTCCACGAGCCCGACGAACCGCGCCAGCGCGGAGGACTCGACCCCCTCGACCAGCGGGTGTCGGGTGCGCAGCCAGCTCCGTCCACGGCCCGGTTCGGCGTCGGGCGCCTGCCGGGACTCCAGCGAGTCGATGAAGCCGCCGATCCACCTGCGGGAGCCGTCCCACTCCGGCAGCGTCTCCGGATCGGGCAGCGGGGCCGCGGTGCCGCCGGCCACCTCGCGGGTGTCCTGCCGAGACATCCGCCACGCGGTGGCGCGCACCACGAGGCGCTCGCCGACGCTCATGGTGGCCTCGAGCAGTTCGATGGTCCGGCCGGGCCGCAGCGTGCGGACCTCGACCCGACTGGGCTCGGCGGCGATCATCCCGTAGATCTCGAAGGCGATCCGGGACAGTTGCAGGTCCTCGCGGGGTGCGTGCCGTTCGAGCTCGTGCGTGAGCAGGCCGGAGACCGGGCCCATGTGCTGTTCCTTCTCCGACCAGACCCCCTGCGCCCACCGGGTCGGCTGGTAGCAGCCGTCGCCGAGCGGCAGGTAGTAGCTGTCCGCGTCGGGCAGGCCGGAACCCGTCGCCTCGGACGTACCGGGACGGG
>CAYRLV010000016.1:0-7689 GCA_964425155.1 uncultured Ornithinicoccus sp.
GTTCTCCGCTCCGCTCCGATACTTCGCGGGGGCCCCGGCGTGAGCGAGCTGACCGTCACCGTCATCCGACTCGGCCTGCTCGCCCTTCTCTGGGCCTTCGTGTTCAGCGTGGTCGGTGTGCTCCGCGGCGACCTCTACGGCACCCGCGTCGTGTCCCGCTCGAGCAAGCAGGGCCGGGAGACCCAGCGGCAGGCCCGGCAGCCCCGGGCGATCCGCCGCGGCCCCACCAACATCACGGTGACCGAGGGATCGCTGCGCGGCACCACCGTGCCGCTCACCGACGCCGGCGTGCTCATCGGCCGCAACCCCGAGTGCACCCTCGTGCTCGGCGACGACTTCGCCTCGGGGCGGCACGTGCGCATCTACCGGCAGGACGACGCGTGGTACGCCGACGACCTCGGCTCCACCAACGGCACCTGGCTCGGCGACCAGCGGATCGGCGAGGGCGCCCGGCTCGACGTCGGCTCGCGCCTGCGCATCGGGCGCACCGTGATCGAGCTGCGGAAGTAGCCCATGAGCATCGCGCTGCGCTACGCGGCCCGCACGGACATCGGGCTCGGCAGCAAGTCCCGCAACGAGGACTCGGGCTACGCCGGGCCCGATCTGCTCGTCGTCGCCGACGGCATGGGCGGTCACGCCGCCGGTGACGTGGCCAGCTCCCTCGTGGTGGGTGCGCTGGTCCACCTGGACGGGGAGAACCACGGCGCCGACGACGTCCTCGAGCAGCTCGGCGGCGCGGTCCGGGCCGCCAACCGGCGGTTGCACGAGGCGATGACCGACGACCCCGAGCTGGACGGCATGGGCACCACGCTGGTCGCGATGCTGCGCACCGGCAACAAGCTCGCCCTGGCCAGCATCGGCGACTCCCGGGTCTACCTGCTGCGGGACGGCACGCTCACCCAGGTCACCCGCGACCACTCCTTCGTGCAGAGCCTGCTGGACGAGGGCCGGATCACGCCGGAGGAGGCCGAGCAGCACCCGCAGCGCTCGCTGGTCACCCGGGTGATGACCGGCCGACCCGAGGACGAGCCCGACCTGTCCCTGCGCGAGGCCCGGCCCGGCGACCGCTACCTGCTGTGCTGCGACGGACTCTCCGACTTCGTCTCCGGCGACATCATCGAGGAGGTGCTCGCCGGAGGGGGCACCCCCGGCCAGACCGCCGACCGGCTGATCCAGGTCGCGTTGCGCGCCAGCGCCCGCGACAACGTCACCTGCGTGGTGGCCGACGTCGTGCCCGACGGCGAGCGCGGGATCCCCACCACCGCCGAGGTGGTCGGCGCGGCCGCCGAACGCCAGACCACCACCGCGATCCCCACCAAGGAGCCCACGCCCGCCGAGAAGGCCCGCGCGCTCTCCCGCCGCGCCAACGCGCTGGACGAGGACGAGGACGACATCGCGCCCACCCTCGCCGAGGAGGGTCCCCGGTCCGCACCCGTCCGCTGGGCCCGCCGGTTCGCCGCGCTGGTGCTCGTGGTGGTCGTGCTCGGCGGCGGCGCGGTCGCCGGCTACGCCTGGACGCAGGACCAGTACTTCATCGGCGAGCACGACGGCCGGGTGACCATCTTCCGCGGCATCTCCCAGGACCTCGGCCCGATCTCGCTGTCCTCCGTCGACACCGAGACGGACGTCTTCGTCGCCGACCTGCCCGCCTACTACCGCACCCAGGTCGCCGACACGCTCAGCGCCTCCAGCCACGCCGACGCGCTCGACATCGTCGACCGGCTCCGTGGCGAGTCCGACGAGTGCCGGGTGATCGAGGCCGCCGGGGGGAGGTGCGCCGAATGAGCACGGTCACCTCGATCCCGCCCCGCACCCGGCGCAACGTCGAGCTGCTCCTGTTGCTGCTGGCCATCTGCATCGTGCTGGTGGCCTACGTCAACGTGGGGCTCGCCACGACTGGCGGCTCGCTGCCTCCCGACCTGCTGACGTATGGCGTGGGTCTGCTGGTCATCACCGGCGCCTTCCACATCGTGCTGCGGTGGCGAGCCTCCTACGCCGACCCGTTGCTGCTGCCGATCGTGACCCTGCTCAACGGCCTCGGCCTGGTGATGATCCACCGGCTCGACCTGGCGCACTCCCGGGACATCTCCGAGGGCCTGGCCACCCGGCAGCTGATGTGGAGCGCGCTGTCGGTCGTGCTCGCGATCGCGGTGATCGTCGTGCTGCGCGACCACCGGCACCTGGCGCGCTACACCTTCACCGCCATGGCGGCCGGCCTCGTCCTGCTCGTGCTGCCACTTCTGCCCGTCATCGGCAGCCGGATCAACGGGTCGAACATCTGGATCCAGATCGGCCCCTTCTCGTTCCAGCCCGGCGAGATCGCCAAGATCCTGCTCACCATCTTCTTCGCCGGCTACCTGGTGCAGACCCGGGACGCGCTGTCCCTGGTCGGTCGCCGGATCCTGGGCTTTCCCCTGCCCCGAGCCCGCGACCTGGGGCCGATCCTCATCGCCTGGCTGGCCAGCCTCGGCGTGCTCGTCTTCGAACGTGACCTCGGCTCCTCGCTGCTGTTCTTCGGGCTGTTCGTCGCGATGCTCTACGTCGCCACCGAACGCCGGTCCTGGATCGCCATCGGCCTGCTGCTGTTCGGCGGGGGTGCCTACGCCGCCTACCTGATGTTCGGCCACGTGCAGGAGCGCGTGCTGCTGTGGTTGCACCCGTTCTCCGACGCCGCGCTCAAGGTGTCCGACCAGCTGGTGCTCGGTCTCGAGGGCATGGCGTCCGGCGGCCTGCTCGGCACCGGCCTCGGGCGTGGCCACCCCGACCTGACCTACTTCGCCGAGAGCGACTTCATCTTCCCCAGCTTCGGCGAGGAGCTCGGCCTGGTCGGGGCGATGGCGCTGCTGCTGCTCTACGCCCTGCTGGTCGAGCGGGGTCTGCGCACCGCCATCGGCGTGCGCGACGGCTTCGGCAAGTTGCTGGCCACCGGCCTGTCCTTCTCGGTCGCCCTGCAGTGCTTCGTGGTCGTCGGCGGCGTCACCCGCGTCATCCCGCTCACCGGGCTGACCATGCCGTTCCTCTCCCAGGGCGGGTCCTCGCTGGTCGCCAACTGGATCATCGTGGCGCTGCTGCTGCGCATCAGCGACCAGGCCCGGCGCCCCGCACCGACCGGCGGACCGACCGGCGGCAGCACCGTCGGTCACGACGACACCCAGGTGGTGAAGGCACGGTGAACTCCCCGATCCGGCGCCTCGGCTTCGTCGTGGCCGCCATGTTCTGCGCGCTGCTGCTGTCCACGACGTGGATCCAGTTCGTGCAGGCCAAGGACCTGGCCGACCGGCCGGGCAACCGGCGCACGCTGCTCGCCAACTACGGCAAGGAGCGCGGTGCCATCCTCGTCGACGGCAAGCCGATCGCGCAGTCGCTGCCGACCAAGGACCAGCTCAAGTGGATCCGCACCTACCCGCAGGCCACCGAGTACGCCCACATCACCGGCTACTACTCGTTCACCTACGGCGCGGGCGGTGGCCTCGAGCTGGCCGAGAACGACCTGTTGTCGGGGCAGTCCGACAAGCTCTTCTACCGGCGCATGGTCGACGTCCTCACCGGCCGCCCGCCGCAGGGCGCGACCCTCGAGCTGACCATCGACCCGAAGGTGCAGAAGGCCGCGGAGGACGCGCTCGGCGACCAGACCGGGGCCGTCGTCGCCCTCGACCCGCAGACCGGCGCCATCCTCGCGCTGGTGAGCAGGCCCTCATACGATCCCAACCGGCTGGCCAGCCACAACCTCACCGCCGTGTCGCAGGCGTGGAAGCAGCTCAACGCCGACAAGGACCGTCCCATGGTCAACCGGGCGATCGCCGGCGACCTCTACCCGCCGGGCTCGACCTTCAAGCTGGTCACGTCCGCCGCGGCGCTCAGCTCCGGCAAGTACACGCCGAACTCGGTCCTGCCCGGGCCGCGGGAGCTCGACCTGCCCGACACCACCGCGACGCTGCCCAACTTCGGCCACGAGATCTGCGGGCCGGACGGCACGACCTCGCTGCGGCACGCCCTCGAGATGTCCTGCAACTCCGCGTTCGGCTGGCTCGGCATGCAGCTCGGGCCGGACGCGCTGCGCACCCAGGCCGACAAGTTCGGCTTCGGCCAGACGCTGCACATCCCGATGCGGGTCACCCCCAGCAGCGTCCCCGACGAGTTGAACAAGCCGCAGACCGCGCAGGCGGCGGTCGGCCAGTATGACGTGCGCGTCACCCCGCTGCAGGTCGCCATGGTCACCGCCGGCATCGCCAACGGCGGCGCGGTGATGAAGCCGTACCTGGTGCACACGGTGCGCGACAGCGACCTCGACGTCATCGACACGACCGACCCGCAGGAGCTGTCGCAGGCGGTCGAGCCCGAGGTCGCCGACCAGCTCACCTCGATGATGGAAGACGTCGTGCAGAGCGGCACCGGCCAGAACGCCCAGATCCCGGGCGTCGACGTGGCCGGCAAGACCGGCACCGCCGAGCACGGCGAGGGGCAGGCCGCCCACGTGTGGTTCACCGGCTTCGCGCCGGCGAAGGACCCCAAGATCGCCGTCGCCGTCGTCGTGGAGAACGGCGGCACCCTGCGCAGCGAGGCGACCGGCAGCACGGTCAGCGCCCCGATCGCGCGCAAGGTCATGGAGGCGGTGGTCGGGCGATGAGGCCGGTGGAAGGCAGCACCCTGGGTGGTCGCTACACGCTCGACCGGCGCATCGCGGCCGGTGGCATGGGTGAGGTGTGGCAGGCCAGCGACACCGTGCTCGGCCGCACCGTCGCCGTGAAGGTCCTCGCGTCCGGGTTCGTCGACGACACCGGGTTCACCGAGCGGTTCCGGGCCGAGGCCAGGCACACCGCGTCGCTCAGCCACACCAACATCGCCGCCGTCCACGACTACGGCGAGGACGCCGGATCGCCCTACCTGGTGATGGAGTTCGTCGACGGGGTGCCGCTCTCCCAGCTGATCCGCCAGCACGCACCGATGGCTCCCGACCAGGTCTGCCGGATCGTCGGTCAGGCCGCTGAGGCCCTCGAGGCCGCGCACCGGGGCGGACTGATCCACCGTGACGTGAAGCCGGCCAACATCCTGATCACCCCGTCCGGCACGGCCAAGCTGACCGACTTCGGCATCTCCCGCGCCGTCGGCGGCGCGGCGATGACCCGCACGGGCGAGGTGATGGGCACCGCGCAGTACCTCGCCCCCGAGCAGGCCATGGGCCGGCCGGCCACGGCGGCGAGCGACGTCTACTCCCTCGGCATCGTCACCTACGAGATGCTCACCGGCACCCGGCCGTTCGATCGCGAGAACACCGTCGCGACGGCTTTGGCCCAGATCAACGACCCGCCCCCGCCGCTGCCGCGCTCGGTGCCGCCGGGCTTGCGCGGGTTGGTCGAGGCCTGCCTGGCCAAGGACCCGGCGCTGCGGCCACCGAGCGGGGGCGCGCTCGCGGCAGCCGTGCGGCAGCCGGGACTGCTGACTCCCGAGCCGGAGCCCGCGGTCGGCGCCGGTCCGCCCGACCCGTCGGCCGCCCGTGGCACCAGCCGGCTGCGCTGGTCACTCGGTGCCGGCCTGGCCGTGGTGATCGTGGCGGCGGTCGTCCTGGTGATGCAGGGCCTCGGGGACAACCCGACCTCCCCACCGGAGCCGACGCCGACACCGACACCGATAGACACCCACTACACCAAGACGCTCGAGCCGCTCTCGGCGCCGGCTCCGGGCAGCACGCGAAGGGATAACGCATGACCGGGTCCCCGCGCCTCCTGGGTGGGCGCTACGAGGTCGGCGAGCTGATCGGCCGGGGCGGTATGGCGGAGGTGCACCTCGGTCACGACACCCGCCTCGGCCGGAAGGTCGCCATCAAGATGCTGCGGGCCGACCTGGCCCGCGACACCTCGTTCCTGGCCCGGTTCCGGCGCGAGGCCCAGTCCGCCGCCGGCCTCAACCACCCGGCCATCGTGGCGGTCTACGACTCGGGCGAGGAGCACCCCGCGGACGCGGGGAGCGCCGGGGTCGCGATCCCCTACATCGTCATGGAGTACGTCCAGGGCCGCACGTTGCGCGAGCTCCTCGACGAGTCCGGCGTGCTGCCCGCCGACGAGGCGGCCCGGATCACGGCGGCGATCCTCGAGGCGCTGGAGTACAGCCACGAGAAGGGCATCGTCCACCGTGACATCAAGCCGGCCAACGTCATGGTCACCGACGCCGGCGGCGTCAAGGTGATGGACTTCGGCATCGCCCGCGCGCTGGCCGACACGGCGGCCACGATGACCCAGACCCAGGCCGTCATCGGGACCGCCCGCTACCTCTCCCCCGAGCAGGCCCAGGGGGCCACGGTCGACGCCCGGTCCGACCTCTACTCGGCCGGATGCCTGTTCTACGAGCTGCTCACCGGGCGAACCCCGTTCGTGGGCGAGCCGGTCTCGCTCGTCTACCAGCACATCGGCGAGACCCCGAGCCCGCCGTCCGAGTTCGAGTCCACGGTGCCGCCGGCCCTGGACGCGGTCGCTCTGCACTCGCTGGCGAAGGACCGCGACCGGCGCTACCAGCACGCGGCCGACTTCCGGGCCGACCTGGTGGCGGCCCGGGCCGGCCGGGTGGTCAGCACCGAGGCACGGGCCACGGCGGCCGAGATCGCCGGCAACGGCCGCCCCCGCTCCGCACCCACCCAGGCCGTCGACTCCGCTGCGGCCGCTGCCGCGGCGGGTGCGGTCGGCGCTGTCGGCCAGGGAGCCGACCCGGAGGCGACTCCGGCCGACGCCCGTCCCCCCAGGCCGCCCGTCCCACCGGACGACACGGCGGAGATCCCCGTCGGCGAGGAGCAGGGGCGACACCGGGGCGTCTACGTCATCCTGACCGTCGCCGCCCTGGCCGTGCTGGCGGTGGTGGCCTACGGGGCGATGAACCTCATGAACCGGGAGGACACCCCCACGACCTTCGCGGTGCCGTATGTCATCGGGCAGACCGAGGCCCAGGCGAAGAAGGTGCTCCGGCAGGAGCAGTTCGAGCCGAAGGTCGAGCCCAAGGCCAACGCGGCCCCCGCCGGCCAGGTCGTGGACCAGCGACCGCGCGCACGCACCATGCTCGAGCACGGCTCGTCGGTGACCATCGTGGTGTCCACCGGGCCGGACAGCGTGACGCTCCCCGACCTGCGGGGGCAGTCGGAGTCCTACGCACGGTCGGTCATCACCGGGCTCGACCTGGAGGTCGGCGACGTCACGGTCGTCGACGACAACCCCGACATGGCCAAGGGCCTGATCGTGTCGACCCGACCCGGCGCCGGCTCGGTCCCGGCGAACTCCTCGGTCAACCTCAAGGTCGCCAGCGGCCGCGTCACCGTGCCGAGCGTGACCGGCAAGACCGAGGCGGAGGCCCGCAACATCCTGGGTGACCTCAACCTCGAGGTCCACGCCGAGGACGGCGAGCAGCAACCGGGCTTCGAGCCGGGTGAGGTGATGCGGCAGGACAAGGAGGGCGAACGCGTCCCCGTCGGCACCGAGATCAACCTCGTCGTGGCGCAGGCGCCCCCGACGACCACCTACGTCACGGTCACCCCGCCGCCACCGGAGACCACCACGACACCCCCGAGCCCGACGTCCACGTCCCCCACCACGACCACGGAGACGTCGACGACCACCGAGCCGTCGCCGACCACCACGACACCGCCGGGCGGGGGCAACGGCAACGGCCAGGGGAACGGGAATGGCAACGGCAACGGCCGCGGGAACG
>CAYRLV010000016.1:7789-23752 GCA_964425155.1 uncultured Ornithinicoccus sp.
ACGCCGGTGCCGTCGTGCTCGACCGTGGAGGTCTTGCCGTGCAGCAGCTCCGGGGCGCGGCCGACGCGAGCGCCGAAGACCACCCCCAGCGCCTGGTGCCCGAGGCACACGCCGAGCATCGGCTGGGCCCGTTCCGCGCAGGCCTCGATCATCGCGACGGAGACGCCGGCCTCCTCGGGCGTGCCGGGGCCGGGTGAGACGAGCACACCGTCGAATTCGCCTGCCTCGGCGGGCGTCACGGCGTCGTTGCGGCGCACGTCGCACTCCGCGCCGAGCTGCTCGAGGTAGCCGACGATGGTGAACACGAAGCTGTCGTAGTTGTCGACGACAAGGACTCGGGTCACTGGTTCGCCTCCTGCGGCCGGGCGGAGCGGGGTCGGGAGCGGCGGGGCGCCGTGCTGGCCTCAGCCTCCCACCGTGTTGTCGTTGAACGGCATCAGGGGTGCGATCGCGGGGAACACCCAGGTGAACAGCACCGCCAGCACCACCAGGGCGATCAGCACCAGCAGCAGCACCTTCACCGGCCGGCGGCCGGGCAGGCTGCGCCACAGCGCGCCATACATCAGTTCTGCACCTCCAGCAGGGCCGGGGGCAGGCCCTGGCTTCGGGGGATCGTGCGGTCGAACTTCGCGAAGGCGATCCACCGGTAGGTGGCGTAGTACTTCGGGTGGCAGGAGGTCATCGTGAGCCAGCGGGCCCGGGGCTGTTCCCCGGGGTGCTCCGGCACCGGGGCGATCACCTCGGTCTGCCACGGCCGGACGATGGTGTGCCGACGCATGCGGTAGACGTAGTAGTCGCGCTTGGTCTCGACGATGATCGCATCGCCGGGGCGCAGCTTGTCGATGTCGTGGAAGGGTCGGCCGTAGGTGGTCCGGTGACCCGCGATCGCGAAGTTGCCCACCTGCCCGGGCATCGCGGTGCCGACGTAGTGGCCGACGCCGTGCTTGAGCTCCTCGGTGCCGCTGCCCTGCAGGATCGGCCGCGCGTAGTCGTCGCCGAACCGCGGCACCCGGATGATCGCGAACGCCTGCCCCTTCGGGATGCCGGTGAAGGAGACCAGGGGATCGTCATCGACGGTGGGCCGGTCGGGACGCTGCGTCGGCCGTGGCGCCGTGGCCGAGGGCCCCGTGGTCACCGTGCTGCCGTCGGGAGACGCTGCGGCCCCGGGTCGGCTCGGGTGCTCCCACTGCTGCTCCAGCGACGTGACCTGGCGAGCCTGCTCGCGGCCGGCGACCACATCGGTCCACCACAGCTGCCAGACCACGAACAGCAGGACGAGCACCCCGAGGGTGATGAGCAGCTCACCGAGCACGCCGACCGCGCGCCGCACGACCGTGCCGCCGCTCGTCCTCCTCCCCTGGCTCGCCCGACTCCCCTCGCTCATGTGTCAGCCGTGGCGTGGGTGAGCTCGATCGACCCTTGGTATGCGGGGAAGGTGAGCCTGGAGGTGTCGACCTGGTAGCCCAGGCCGAGCAGCTCGACGTACTCCCGGTAGATCGAGACCGGGCGGCTACGGTCCAGGGCCTGCTGCATGCCCTGCACGTCGCCGATGGCACGGATGGTGAACGGCGGGGAGTAGACCCGCCCCTGCAGGATCAGCGTGTTGCCGACGCACCGGACCGCGCTGGTCGAGATGACCCGCTGGTCCATCAGCATCATCGCCTCGGCGCCACCGGCCCAGAGCGCGTTGACCACGGCCTGCACGTCCTGCTGGTGCACGACGATGTCGTCGGCGGTGTAGCCCTCCGGGAGGGAGGCCGCGTCCCGGTGCGCGTCGTCCAGCGTGACGGTGATCCCCGGCCCGGACACCGGCACGGTGCCCGCCGTGGCCGCGAGGTCGTCGGCGCGGTCGCGCAGTCGGGTCACCCCCCGGTTGGACGGCGCCGCGCGGTCGGTGAGTGCGTCGACCTCGGAGCGCAGCTGCTGGACCTCCCGGGCCCGATCCTCCACCCGCAGCGTCTGCTTGCGGATCACGTCGGCCAGGTTGCTCGACGCGGGTCGCAGGTCGGCCCCGCGGGAGACGCTCGCCGTGGTGCCGAACAGGGCCCCCGCGAGCAGGCAGACCACCGGCACGCCGATCTGCCACGTCTTGCGCCGGTTCACCGCCGCATCACCGGCACGTCATCGCTGGTCGACTCCCTCGGTCCGCCCGCGGGTCGCGCTCGAGACCAGGTCTCGGCCTTCCGCGGTTCCACCCCGTACGCTAGAGGCAACTCTACGTCGAGCAAGGAGCAACCCGGTGCCAGAGTCCAAGCGGCGGCCGAAGGCCGAGCAGTCCAGCAAACGCCGGGCACAGTCCGCCGAGGCCGCTGCACGCAAGACCAAGGCCCTCGGACCCAACCCGCCGTGGTTCATCCCGGTCATGGTCGGCCTGATGGTGGTCGGCCTGGTCTGGATCGTCGTCTACTACGTGACGCAGAGCTCGTACCCGATCGGTTCCCTCGGCAACTGGAACCTGCTGATCGGCTTCGTCCTGCTCATGGCGGGCTTCTTCATGACGACGCGCTGGCGCTGACGGCTCACCCCGCGCCCCCGTCCCACCTCGACCACCCCGCGCACCGCACGTCCGCGGTCGGCTCGACCACGCCGCATACCGAGTTATCCACAGGGTTGTCCCCAGGCTGGGGACAAATCACACCCGTGTAACTCGCGGCCGGTCAGGGCTAGTGCAGCACCACGAAGGGCAGCTGCACCGTCGCGTAACGCACCATGGCCAGCACCACCACGAGCACCAGCACCGCCGCGAGGCCGACCCACTGCCAGCGTCGACGCTCCGGCGTTGCGGCCCAGGTCACCGCGAGCGCACACAGCGCTCCGGTCACGGCGCCGCCGAGGTGGGCCTGCCACGCGACGCTCGGGATGGTGAAGCCGATCACCGCGTTGATCACCAGCAGCACGAGGATGCCGCCGGTGGCCCGACCCAGGTGACGGTTGAGGATGAACAGCGCCAGGAACAGGCCGAAGATCGCGCCGGAGGCCCCCACGGTGGGGGTGAACCAGCCGGTCTGGGCATACCCCGCGACGCTGTCCGGCGTGGAGGCCAGCAGCAGGTAGCCGACCGAGCCGCCGACCGCGCTGATCAGGTAGAGGGCGAGGTAGCGAGCATGCCCCAGCAGCGGCTCGAGGTACTGCCCGATGATCCACAGGGCGTACATGTTGAAGCCGATGTGCCAGAAGTCCTGCAGCGAGGGCGCGTGGACGAAGGCCGCGGTGAGGAAGCGCCACGGCTCGGTGTCGGACAGGACGGGGAGGAACTCGAGCTCACGGGTGACCCGTGGGGAGATCAGCTGTCCGACCCACACCACGACGCACAGCCCCACCAGGACCTTGGTGACGAGGGGGTTGCCGTCGGTCACCCGGCCGCCGAACTGGGTGCGCGCGGTGCGCATGCCACGCTGCCCCTCCCGCACGCAGTCCACGCACTGGATGCCCACGGCCGCCGGGCGCTGGCACTCCGGGCAGGTCGGGCGGCCACACCGCTGACAGGACACGTAGGACACCCGATCGGGGTGCCGGGGGCAGGTCGGCACCTGCTGGGGGGCCTCGCGCTCGGTCATGGGTGTGGTCTGGGGGGCCGCCGGGCGGTGGTGGTCAGTCGCGCTCCACCGACACGCGCTCGATGACGACCGGCTCCACCGGACGGTCCTGCGCGCCGGTCGGCACGTTCGCAATGGCGTCGACCACCTCGCGGCTCGGGCCGTCCGCGACCTCGCCGAAGATGGTGTGCTTGCCCTGCAGCCAGTCGGTCTTGCCGACGGTGATGAAGAACTGCGAGCCGTTGGTGCCGTGACCCATCTGCTTGCCGGCATTGGCCATCGCGAGCATGTAGGGCTGGTTGAAGTTGCGCTCCGGGCTGATCTCGTCGTCGAACGCGTAGCCGGGCCCGCCGATGCCGATGCCCTGGGGGCAGCCACCCTGGATCATGAAGCCCGGGATGATCCGGTGGAAGGTCAGACCGTCGTAGAACGGGGTCGGGCTGGTCCGACCGGCGTCGTCGCGGTAGTCCTTCTCGCCGGTGGCCAGGCCGACGAAGTTGTCGACCGTCTTCGGCGCGTCGTGGGGAAAGAGCTCGACCTTGATGTCGCCGTGGTTGGTGTGCAGGGTGACGTTCATGTCGCTCATCCTCGCACGCCGTGGGAGGTGACCGGACGGGCGCCGGGTGAGGCGCCGGGTGGGCGCGGTGGGGGTGAACAGTGCAAGATGGGGTGGGACCGACGAGATCATCAATCAGGAGGACTCGTGTTTCGACAGAAGAGCGCCACCGAGAAGGCGCAGGACCAGGCTGCTGCCACTGCGAGTTCCGTGTCGTCGGCGCTGCGTGATCGTGTCGGGCCGGCCGCCGGGGCGGCCCGGGAGTGGGGAGAGCCGCGGGCCAAGGCGGCGCTGAAGTGGGGCAAGCCCCGCGCCGAGCACGCCAAGGACTGGGCCAAGCCGCGCGCGGAGCAGGCGATCGAGTGGAGCAAGCCCCGCGCCGAGCACGCCAAGGAGTGGGCCAAGCCGCGCGCGGAGCAGGCGATCGAGTGGAGCAAGCCGCACGCCGAGCACGCCAAGGAGTGGGCCAAGCCGCGGGTGGAGAAGGGGCTGGAGAACGCCGCCCCGAAGATCGAGTCGGCGGTCGACCAGCTGGGGCCCAAGATCGACGCCGCCCGCGACCGGATCGTCGAGGACCTGCTGCCCAAGATCCAGGAGGCGGTGGCGACGGCCAGCACCGAGGCGGCCGCCAGGAGTCAGGATGCCGTCGCCGTGGTGAGCGAGGCGGCCGCGCAGCCGACCAAGAAGAAGAAGCGTCGCAAGCAGGGCGGGTTCTTGATCTTCCTCGGCCTGCTGGCGGCGGCTGCTGCCGCCGCGGCGGCCTTCATGAAGAAGAAGGCCCCCCAGGAAGACCCGTGGGCGACGCCGCTGTCCGAGCCGACCAGCCAGCCCACGAACGCGGCCGGCACGACGCCCGGCGAGACCGGTCTGGCCGGAGCCGCGACGTCCGCCTCCACCTCTACCGCGTCGCCGGACACGGCGAGCGCGGACACCGCTCAGGAGTCAGCGGCAGAGGCGGCAGGGGAGGAGTCGCCGGCCGACACCGCCTCGGACGCGGCTCCGGACGACACCTCCGGCAAGGACGAGGAGCCCGAGTCCCGGTCCTGATCGAGCCACGCACCGTCCGGCAGGGGCGGCACCCGGGAACGGGTGCCGCCCCTGCCGCGTGTAGGGATCAGGACCAGCGCGAGATCGCGGTCACCCGAGGTCGCGGCGGCGGAACCCGGCCACGCCGGCCAGGACCAGCACCGCGGCGACCGCCAGCAGGACCACCAGCGGTCCCCAGGCCATCTCGCCGCCCGGCAGCGCGGGCACGTGACTGAACGGGGACAGCCGTCGGGCCCACTCCGGGAGCCCCAGGACCTCGCCGAACTCGCCGAGCAGCATCGACGCCGCAAGCGCGCACCAGGCCAGCCCGACCAGCCGGGGCACCAGCCCGAACAGCGCCACCGCGAGGCCGGTGAGCAGCCACACCGCCGGCAGCCGCACCAGCGCCGCCCCGACCAGGTGCACCACCGCGCCACCGACGTCACCCGTGCTCGCCCCGTAGGTCAGGCCGGCGGCAGCTCCCACCGACACCAGCAACAGCGCGCTCCCGAGAAGCCCGAGCGTCAGGTGGCTGACCGCGTATGACGTGCGCGTCACCGACGCCGCGAGCAACGGTTCGGCGCGCAGGGCGTTCTCCTCCGAACGCAGCCGGAGGGTCGCGGCGATGCCGAAGGCGGCCGCGAGCAGGCCGGCGACGCCCAACTCGGTGCCGAGGAAGGCGTCGGTCAGCCCGTCGACGCCGCCCATCTTGGTGATCATGTCGCGGGCCTGCTCGCTGTCCAGCATCCCGCCCACGCTGGAGGCGATCCCACCGAGGATCAGCCCGAGCAGGACGAACCCGGTCCACCACCCCACCAGGGCGCCGCGCTGCAGCCGACCGGCGAGCGCCAGGGGAGAGCGCAGGGACGGCACGGCGCGGGCGGGACCGGGCCGCGGTGCGACCAGGCCGGCGCCGAGGTCGCGCACGCCGACCAGCAGGTGGGCGCCCACGGCACACACCGCCGTGAACGCCAGCGGTAGCACCGCGACCCACCACCGCTCGTCGGCGAAGGGCCGCAGTTGCTGGCCCCAGCCGAGCGGCGACAGCCACGACAGCGCGGCCCGCCACGAACCCTCTCCCGTGTCACCGAGGGCCCGCAGGACGAAGGCGAGGGCGAGGACCGTCATGGACAGACCGGTGGCGGATCGGGCGCTCTGCGTCACCTGGGCGGCGAGCGCGGCGACGGCCGCGAACGCCATACCGACGAGGCACCACACCAGACCGAAGGCGACCGAGCCGGCCGGATCGAGGCCGGCCGCGATCAGCCCCAGCGCGGTCAGGGCGCCCAGCACCAGGGAGGCGAGCACCGCCTCCACCAGCGCGGCGGCGAGCGGGGCGGACCGGCCGAGCACGCCGGCCCGCAACAGCTCGGTGCGGCCCGCCTCCTCCTCGGCACGGGTGTGCCGATTCACGGTGAGGATCATCAGGACGGCGACCAGCACGCTGCCGAGCACGGTCAGCTTGATGGTGGCGAGACCACCGATGTCGGTGGCGTCGTGGATCCGGCCGTAGAGCGCGACGATCGCGGGGGTGGCGTTGGACGTCTCGGCGGCCGCGACCCGCGAGGAGACCGTCGGGTAGAGCCCCACCGTCGCGGCGGCGGAACCGTAGGCGCTGAAGACGAAGACGAGGATCCAGACCGGTAGCGTGACCCGGTCGCGTCGCAGCGCGAGCCGCAGCATCGCGCCGGTGCCCTGCACCGGCGAGCCACCCGCTCGTGCCGGGCGGCTGTCCGTGCGGGCGCCACGTGCGCGGGCGCCGGTGGCCAGGCCCGTCATGACGGGCTCCGGTCGGACCGCGGGGGACGCGCCGGGTTCTCCGTATTCTCCCGGCTCGCAGCGTCCCCAGGGTCCCCAGGGTTCTCGGCGGTCTCCTGGTCCGCCTGCGCCGCGTAGTGGCGCAGGAACAGCTCCTCGAGTGTCGGCGGCGTGCTGGTGAGGGTCTCCACCCCGACGGTGGTGAGCCGCCGCAGCACGTCGTCCAGCCGGGTGGTGTCCACGTCGCAGACCAGCCGGCTGCCGTCGACCACGGCGTCGTGCACCCCGGCGGCCGCGGCCAGGTCGGCGGGGACGGGGCCACGCAGGGTCGCCTCCACCCGGGTCCGGGTGAGGTGGCGCAGCTGGGCGAGGGTGCCCGACTCCACCGCGTGCCCGTCCTTGATGATCGTGACCCGGTCGCAGAGGGCCTCCACCTCGGACAGGATGTGGCTCGACAGCAACACCGTGCGGCCGCGCCGGCGCTCCGCCTGGATGGAGTCCTCGAACACCTTCTCCATCAGCGGGTCGAGACCCGAGGTCGGCTCGTCGAGCACGAGCAGCTCGACGTCGGAGGCGAGGGCGGCCACCAGGGCGACCTTCTGCCGGTTGCCCTTGGAGTAGGTGCGCCCCTTCTTGGTCGGGTCGAGCTCGAACCGCTCGAGCAGGTCGGCCCGGCGCCGCTCGTCCAGGCCGCCGCGCAGCCGGCCGAGCAGGTCGATCACCTCGCCACCCGTCAGGTTCGGCCACAGGTTGACGTCGCCGGGGACGTAGGCGAGCCGCCGGTGCAGACTCGCGGCGTCCCGCCAAGGGTCGCCGCCGAGCAGCCGCGCGCTCCCGGCGTCGGGACGCAGGAGTCCGAGCAGGACCCGGATCGTCGTCGACTTGCCCGCCCCGTTCGGGCCGAGGAAGCCGTGCACCTCACCGGCGGCCACGGACAGGTCGAGCCGGTCCAGGGCCACCGTGCTCCCGAACCGCTTGGTCAGCTGACGGACCTCGATCGCGTGCGGCTCGGCCTGGGTGGGCGACGGGATCGCCGTCGCCGTTGCAGTGGTCATGGACACGACGGTACACTCAGTTTATGACTTTGTGAATGTTCCGAAGATTCAGGTGAGTGTTGGGTGTGTCACGCCCGGCAGGGCAGGATGGGATCATGGTCGACAGGTCGTCACGCACCTCGCGTGCGGTGTCCGGTGGGGCGCCTGCTCGGGCGTCCACGCCCGCCACGCAGGAGCCGCTGACCGCGGCCGAGGAGGTGCCACCCGCCGCACGACCCGCGCTGGAACGCATGGCCGAGACGATGGTGACCAGCGGCATGCAGCGGATGGCGGCCCGCACCTTCGCCGCGGTGCTGGTCAGCCAGAGCGGTGCGCTGACCTCGGCCCAGCTCGCCGAGATCCTGCAGGCCAGCCCCGCAGCGGTGTCGGGCTCGGTGCGCTACCTGGAGCAGGTGGACATGATCCGCCGCACCCGCCCGCCCGGGTCCCGACGCGACCTCTACCTGCTGTCGGCGGACATCTGGTACGAAACCTTCGCGCACAAGGGCAGCGTGCTGCAGACCTGGGCCCGGACCATGGCCGACGCGGCCGACTCGGTGGGCCGCGACACGGCGGCGGGTCACCGGCTCGCCGAGTCGGAGGCGTTCTTCGCCTTCCTCCAGGACGAGATCCCGCAGCTGATGGACCGCTGGAAGAGGGAACGCGACCAGCTCGGCTTCTGACCCTGCCGGATCTTCACGACAACGCGGTCCCTTCCCAGCACCGGATCCGCGGCCGTGACGCAGACGTGGCCGGGTCAGCGCGGCGAGGCGTCGACCCGGTGCTGGGCGTGCGCACGGCGGGTCAGCAGGTGGTCGCGCTCCACGTCGTTGCCCACCAGGTCCAGGGCGCGGTCGAGGCAGTCGAGCGCGTCCTCGGCGCGGCCGAGTCGTAGCAGCAGCTCGGCCCGGACCGCCGGGAGCCGGTGGCTTCGCGGGATCTGGTCGTCCAGGTCCGCCAGGAGCTCCAGCCCGTATCCCGGTCCCCTCGCCTCCGCGACCGCCACCGCCTGGGCGAGCCGCACGACGGGTGAGCCGGTCAACACGGCCAGCCGGTCGTAGTACCCGCTGATGGCCACCCAGTCGGTGTCCTCGGCACGACGCGCGGTGGCGTGCTCGGCCGCGATGCGCGCCTGCAGAAGGTAGTCCAGCGCCTGCCCCTCCAGAGCACCGGTCTCGACCCGCACGGACTCGAGCAGCGCCACGCCGGCCGCGATCTCGTCCTGCCGCCAGCGCTCGCGGTCCTGGTCGGGCAGCAGCACGAGGCGGCCCTGCGCGTCGACGCGGGCGTCGCGTCGCGAGTGCTGGAGCACGAGCAGCGCCAAGAGCGCCCGGACGTCGGGGCGGCCGGGCAGCAGCTCGTCGAGCACCCGCGCCAACCGGATCGCCTCGCCGGCCAGGTCGGTGCGCAGCAGGTCGGGGCCGGATCCGGCGACGTAGCCCGCGGTGAAGGCCAGGTAGACGACCTGGCAGACCACCTCCAGGCGCTCGTCGAGCTGGTCCTCGTCGGGCAGCCGGAACGGGATGCCGGCCACCATGACCTTCTTCTTGGCCCGGGTCAGCCGGGCCGCCATCGTCGAGTCCTGCACGAGGAACAGCCGGGCGATGTCGTGGGTGGACAAGCCGATGACCAGCCGCAGCGTCAGCGCGGCCCGGGCCTCGGCCGACAACGCCGGATGGGCGCACAGGAAGATCAGCCGCAGCCGCTCGTCCTCCACCCGCGGGGAATCTTCGTGAGGTTCGGTGCCCTCTGCGGGGCCGAGACCTCGCGATGATTCCTCACGGAGATCGGCGTCGACGGCGAGGAGGGTTTGCTTGCGGGCGGCCATGGCCTCGCCGCGCAGCGTGTCGAGGGCGCGCCGGCGCGCGGTGGTGAGCAGCCACGCAGCGGGCGAGTCCGGGACGCCGTCGCGCGGCCACCGCCCGGCAGCGACGGCATACGCCTCGGCCAAGGACTCCTCGGCGAGGTCCAGCCGGCGGAACCGGGCGACGAGCAGCGAGAGCAGTCGTCCCCAGTGCTCCCGCCACGCCCGGTCCAGCGCCGCGCCCACGTCCTGGCCGCCCGTCGCGGCACCAGGCCCACCGTGCCCATGGTGGCCCGCTCGTGGGTGCGGGGTCATCAGATGTCGATCACCGGGCGGAGCTCGACGACGTAGGGCGGCAGCTGGGCGCACAGCTCGACCAGGGTGTCGAGGTCGGGGACCTCGACCAGGTAGAACCCGCCGACCTGCTCGGTCGACTCGGTGTAGCAGCCGTCGGTCAGCGCCGGCCGCTCACCCGGCAGCAGTCGGATCACGGTGGCCGATTCCGCGCCGGACAGCGCCTCACCGGCGAGGATCTCGCAGCCGGCACGCTCCCGGAACGCCCGGTCGAAGGCCTCGTGACCCTCCAGGTAGACCTGCTGCTCCTCCGGGGTCATCCGCTCCCACTCGGTGCCGTCCTGCGCGTAGTCGACGAGCAGGATCACGCACTTCACGACGCCCCCGACCCGGCGCCGGCCGCACCGTCGGGGCCCGGCTCGAGCGACTCGTCACGCTCGGCCTCACCCACGGTCGCCCGCACCTCCACGATGGTGTTGTCGTGCGGCGTACCCTCGATGCCCACCAGCAGCCCGCAAGCCTCCAGCAGGTCGTCCAGGTCGTCGGAGTCGACCAGGTAGAAGCCGGAGAGCTGCTCGGCCAGCTCCGCATACGGTCCGTCGGTGACGGTGACGCCACCGGCACCGCCGCGGACGATCTTGGCGGTCCGGGAGGGGGTGAGCTCCGCACCGCCGACCACCTGGTGCCCGCCTTCCGCGAGCCGCCGGGCGAACTGGTCGTGCCGGGCGTAGACCTCGGCCTTCTGCTCAGGGGTCGCCCGCTCCCAGCGTCCCTCGTCCTCCGGCAGCAACAACGCGTACCTGGTCATCTGTCTCTCCTCGCATCGGGCTGGAGACCGGCCGGCGGCACCGTCGGCTGGTCCGGAGGGCCGTCCGGGCGCCTCCACCAGCATGACGCGCGGGCCCGGCCGAAATCGACGCCGCACCCCGACCTCGTGGCGAATGATTGTTGGACTTGCGCGAGGAAACGCACTCGATGCCCACAACCATTCACCACGGGGGACGGGTGGGTTGCGGCGTTCCGAGGCGCCTGCGGGCCCGCGGGTCAGTACGCTCGGCACCGTGAACATCATCTTCGTCGAGCCGCACTTCCCGAGGAACCAGCGGGAGTTCGTCCGGGCGCTCGCCGCGGTGGGCGCGAACGTCATCGGGATCGGCGAGACGCCGGGGGACTACCTCGACGACGAGCTGCGCGGCTGGATGTCGCACTACCACCAGATCGGCTCGGTGACCGACGTGGCGGCCCTGACCGACGCGGTCCGCTGGATCCAGGACCAGGTGTGGGTCGACGCGCTCGAGGCGACGATCGAGGCGCACACCATGCCGGCCGCCCAGGTCCGCGAGGCCACCGGCATCCCCGGCACCTCCGTGCACACCACCTGGCTGTGCCGGGACAAGCCGAGCATGAAGCAGGCGCTGCGCGAGGCGGGGGTGCCGACCGCCGCGTCCACCGGCGCCGACACCGCCGACGAGGTCCGCGCCTTCGCCGCCCGGGTCGGCTACCCGCTGATCCTCAAGCCGCGGGCCGGCGCCGGTGCCGCCGGGACCCTGCGCGTGGACAACGACACCGAGCTCACCGAGGCACTGGGCCGGTATGGGGCGGAGGGCACCACCTCGATCGCCGTCGAGGAGTTCATCGAGGGGCACGAGGGCTTCTACGACACGATCACCGTCGGCGGGCACGTCGAGATGGACTTCGCCTGCCACTACTACCCGGGCGTCCTGGAGGCGATGCGGACCCGGTGGATCTCGCCGATGTTCATCAGCACCAACCGGATCGACGAGTCGGAGGGGTACGCCGAGGCGCGCGAGCTGGGCGCCCGGGTGATCGAGGCGCTCGGCATCCACACCTCGGCGACGCACATGGAGTGGTTCGCCGGCCCCAAGGGTCTGCGCTTCTCCGAGATCGGTGCGCGGCCA
This sequence comes from uncultured Ornithinicoccus sp., assembly GCA_964425155.1. Lineage (GTDB taxonomy): Bacteria > Actinomycetota > Actinomycetes > Actinomycetales > Dermatophilaceae > Segeticoccus. The sequence goes on from CAYRLV010000016.1 coordinate 19,717, forward strand.
CCCGGGGTGGGCTGCTGGGACCTCTACTCCGCGGGCAACGACATCGACATCTACCGGGCCTGGGCCCAGGCGATCGTGCACGGCCACACCGGCGAGGCGCCGTCCCGTCGCTACTCCAGCGGCATCATCGCGTTGCGGCCCGACCGGGACGGGCAGATCAGCGGCTACTCCGGGCTGGAGGAGATCGAGGGCCGCTACGGGCAGTGGATCATCGACGCGCACCTGCCCGACCCCGGCACGCCCACCCAGCCGGTCGAGGCCGGCTACATGGCCAACGCCTACCTGCGGATGCGGCACCCCGACTACGACCAGCTGCGGGCCATGCTCGACGACGTGGGCCGCACCGTCCACGTCTACGCCCAGTGAGCGAGGACAGCGGCGACCACCCGGGGTCCTCCGCGCCCGGCGGCTCCCGGATCACCCTCCTGGGTCCGCAGCGCCGCCCGCGGGTCGCCGCCGTGGTCGACCAGCTCGGGCTCGAGGGGCCGTTCGCCACGATCAACGCCGGCTGGCAGGAGCGGGAGTCGGACGACGAGGAGCTGGACGGCCAGCTCGGCGGGCGGAGCCGGAACCTCACGTTGTGGGCCCGGTGGCAGGACGTCCTCGACCGGGACCCGGAGTATGCCGTGGCGTCCCGTGCGCATCGCGAGGTGCTGCGCGAGACGCAGGACCTCTACCTGCTCGGACTCGACCACGCCATGCAGGCGCTGCTCGACCTCGACCGGCAGCCGATCCGGTCCCCTCGGGTCCGCGACGCCGCCGTCGCGGAGGCGGAGTGGGTGCTGCGCAAGACCGACGAGCGCCACCTCGAGAAGGTCCGCGCGATCAATGCCGAGTTCTACGAGCGGGTCCCACCGCACGAGCGCCCGGCCATCGCCGAGCACCGGGAGGCCGTCGCCGGCCTGCTGGCCGACGCGGGCGCGCTGGTGCTCACCGGCGGGCACGTCGGCGTGCTGCTCGAGGTGCTGCACCTGTTCAACGTCGGCGCGAGCACCACGCGGACCGACCTGCCCGTGCTGGCCTGGTCGGCGGGTGCGATGGCGCTCACCGACCGGGTGGTGCTGTTCCACGACCGGGAGACGCACGGCCCGGCCTCGGCCGAGGTGTATGACGCGGGGATCGGGCTGGTGCCCGGGGTCGTGCCACTCCCGCACGCGCGTCGGCGGCTGCGCACCGACGACCCGGTGCGGATGGGGGTGCTGGCGCGGCGGTTCGCCCCGTCGGTGTGCCTGTTGCTGGACGACGGTGCGCGGGTGGACCTGGCCGCGGACGGCCAGCTGCCACCGGACGCGACGGTGATCGACCGCTCCGGGACCATCGTGACCCTGGACGGGGGTCGGACATGAGCGGCGACGAACAGCGGCGACGATGGAGCGCAGCGACCCTGCCGCCGAGGAGCCGCGACAGGAATCGAACATGAGCGGCGACGAACAGCGGCGACGATGGAGCGCAGCGACCCTGCCGCCGAGGAGCCGCGACAGGAGTTGAACATGAGCGTGTCGGTGCCGGGGGCGGCCGGCCGGCGGACCCGGGTGCCGGTGCGCGGCAAGCTGGCGATCAACCGGCTGCGCGAGCACAGCCCGCTGGACGAGCCGGCGATCGACCGGTTCCTGGCCGAGCACGCCGTCCCGGTCGTCGAGGGCCCGCACTGCACGTTCCTGTTCCGTGACGAGGGCGGCCAGGTGGACGAGGTGCACGTGCGGCACCGGATCGTGGGTCAGCCGCAGCGGGTGCCGATGCGGCGGGTCGAGGGCACCAGCCTGTGGTACGTCGGTCTGGAGCTGCCCGAGGGGTCCCGGGTCGAGTACCAGCTGGAGGTCCGACGCGGTGATCACACCGAGCAGGTGAACGATCCGCTCAACCCCAACGTCGCGCACAGCCCGGTGGGGTCGAGCTCGGTCTGCCAGGCGCACGGCTACGAGACGCCGGACTGGACCCAGTTCGACCCCGAGGCCCGGCCGGGTGAGCTGGTCGACTTCACGATGAGCAGCCGGGCGCTGCGGCGGAAGGTGACCTGCACGGCATACCTGCCGGCGCGCTATCGGCACACGGCGCGGTACCCGCTGCTGATCGTGCACGACGGGCACGACTACCTGAACTTCGCCTCGATGAAGACCGTCCTCGACAACCTCATCCACCGGCTGGATGTCGCGGAGACCGTCGTCGTCTTCTCCGACCCGGGTGACCGGCTCAAGGAGTACGCCAACTCGGCCGCGCACGCGCGGCACATCGCCACCGAGCTGCTGCCCCACGTCGAGGCGGAGCTGCCGCTGATCGGGACACCGTCGGGCCGGGCGCTGATGGGGTCGAGCTTCGGTGCCGTGGCCTCGCTGACCACGGCCTACCGCCACCCCGAGACGTTCGGTTCCCTTCTGTTGCAGTCGGGTTCGTTCGTCTTCACCGACATCGGCACCGACCACGGCGGAGGTCCTGCGTTCGACCCGGTGGTGAAGTTCATGAACCGCTACCGGGCCGACCCGCGCCGCGTGGCCGACCGCCTGTTCGTGTCCTGCGGCATCTACGAACCACTGATCACGCCCAACCGCTCGATGGTGCCCGTCTTCGAGCAGGCGGGCATGACGGTGCGCTACGTGGAGGCCCGGGACGGGCACAGCTGGGAGGACTGGCGCGACCGGCTCCAGGACGGCCTGTCCTGGATCTACCCGGGACCGCAGAAGTTCGTGTACGAGTAGGGCGGCGGCCGCCGCGGGGCACGATTGGGACAAGTCCCGGCGCGGTGGGCGCGCGGCCCGCCGCACCTGGTGTATGTGTAAGGGATGAAGGCCACGGAACACTGGCACTCACCCCGTCTCGAGCGGGACATCACGATGGTCCGGTGGGGCACCTTCGGTATCCCGGTCCTGGTCTTCCCGACCGCGGGCGGCGACGCCGAGGAGATCGAGCGGATGGGTGTCGTCGGCGCCTGTCAGGAGCTGATCGACGCCGGCCGGGTCAAGCTCTACTCGATCGACAGCCTGGCCGGCCGGCTGATGCTCACCAAGGAGGGCAGCCCGGCCTTCCGGACCAAGTTCCTCAGCCTGTTCCACGAGTGCGTCCGCGAGGAGGTCGTCCCCGCCATCGCCACGGACTGCCACGGGGGCCAGCCGATCATCGCGGCGGGTGCCTCGATCGGTGCGTTCAACGCGGTGGCGGTGCTGTGCCGGTACCCCGACGTGTTCACCCGGGCGGTCGGCATGAGCGGCACCTACCACATCGAGAAGTTCTACCCGGAGTGGTCGTACGACCTCTACTTCTCCTCGCCGATGCAGTTCCTGCCCGGCCTCAACGGCACCACCTTGACCCAGTTGCGCCAGCGGATGATCATCCTCGCGTCGGGTGAGGGCCCGTGGGAGGACGTGGGAGAGAGCTGGGCGATGGCGAACGTGCTGGGGGAGAAGGGCATCCCCAACCGGGTCGACAACTGGGGCCCGGACTGGAAGCACGACTGGGAGACCTGGCGGGCGATGCTGCCGCAGTACCTCGCCGAGCTCAGCTGAACCGCGCAGCATACGTGCTTCCGGCGCGACACGCACAACACGGCCCTTCTGGCAAGGCGACACGCCGTGTTTCGTGAAATTCCCCCGCGTCACACCTATCCCACGGGCCTCGTCCACTGCTAGCCTCCGTCGGGTTGTCTCGGGGACGAAACGCGACTGGAAGAGCAGACACGTGACGAAACAGAGCAAGCGACTCGGTTTGGCAACCGTGGGGGCGATGTTCACCGGAGCGGCGTTCGGCGCACCGGCGGCCTCCGCGGCTCCGGCACCCGCCGCAGCTCCGACCCCGAGCGCCGCACCGGTGGCGAGCGCGGCCCACGTCGCCACCGCGGCGCACGTGGCGAGCGCCGTCCAGGTGGCCACGGCGGTCCCCACCCTCCCCACCGTGTGGCACACGATCCGGTACGGGTCCCGCGGTGCCACGGTGAAGCAGATCCAGCGGATCGTCGGCACGGTGCCCGACGGCATCTTCGGGCCCAAGACCCTGGCCGCGGTCAAGCGCTGGCAGGGCCGCCACGGCCTGCTCGTCGACGGCATCG